>NZ_JAQBOI010000090.1 GCF_028288105.1 Mucilaginibacter sp.
CAGTTTTTAAATTATCGGTCGTGGAGAAGCAGCAATATTGGTTTTGATGTGTTGCAGCTGAGCTATAGGTTTAATAGTTCATTCAGGATATATACAGCGGGTGGGTTTGATTGGACAAACCTGCGCCTTCGCGAAAGTGTGACCATTCTGCGCGATCAGCCGGTGCTAACCTATCAGCGGGATGATATAAAATATGATAAGAACCGTCTTACGGCAGCGTACATTCGTGTGCCGGTGGCTTTTGATTTTCGCACACATAACGATGAGGATGGCAGAAGGTTCCATTTTGTGGCCGGGGCGGAGATGGGTGTGCTGATAGGCAGCAACACTAAACAGGAAAGCAAAGAAAATGGTGATATAAAACTGGGCGGCAATTACCACTTCACTAAGTTTAGATACGGTGCATCTGCCCGTATTGGTTACGGATCGATAGGAGTGTTTGCCAAATATTACTTTAATGACATGTTTGACGATAGCCCGGCGCAAAATGGACTTAGAAACTTCTCCTTTGGGATGAGTATTGGGTGGTAATACAATTTTGTATCTTTGCCCGCAATGGCAGATGTATCTTTTTTACAGGCAAAATTAGTAAACAGAACCTATAGTGGGGCAGAGGCATCGGGAGTTAAAAATATAAGCCTTGATATTGAACCTGGAAAAATAACCGCTATAATTGGCGAAAGCGGCAGCGGTAAAAGCACCTTATTGCGCCTGTTATATGGTTTGCTTTCGCCGGATGAAGGCACGGTAAGCTTTAAAGGCGAACGTATTTGGGGCCCCGAAGAAAAGCTGATACCGGGCCATGATGCCATGAAAATGGTAACCCAGCATACTGATGACCTAAACCTTTTTGCCCGGGTGTGGGATAATGTATCTGCCATGTTGCCCAGCACCAACGTAAAGCTTAAGGAAGAAAAAACCGAACAAGTACTTACCCAATTAAATATGATGCAGCTTGCCTACAAGCGGGTTGCAGATTTAAGCGGTGGCGAAAAACAACGTGTAGCCATAGCCCGTGCCATTATTACCCGCCCCCAAGTATTATTGCTTGATGAACCCTTTAACCAGGTAGATACATCGTTCCGTGAGGGCTTGCAGCACGATATAAGGCAGATTGTAAAGGAAACCGGCCTTACAGTAGTAATGGTATCGCATGACCCGGCAGAGGTGCTCTCCATGGCTGATGAGCTGATTGTGTTGAAACATGGTGAGATCGTAGAACATGGACACCCTAAAACATTATATCACAATCCCCTTAAATTATACACGGCCGAGCTGCTTACTAATTGCAATGTGCTAACCATTAACGAGGCCAAAGCTTGTGGCATTGAAGCCAAAAAAGAATTTGTAGTGATATACCCGGAATGGATCCGCATGAATAATATTCTTAAAACCAGTAACTGGACGGTTAAACAGGTGCTGTTTAAAGGTTTTTATGAAGATCTGATACTGGAAAACAACGGCGTTATTTTACGCGCAGTGAATGACGAAAGTGGAAAATATACCGAAGGTGATATAACAGGCCTTAAAATAAAAAAATGGCTGGAGTATTAACCTCAGCCATTTTTATTCATTAGAAGTAAATTCTATTATATTATCTCGAAAGAAGACAGTTGTACAAACTCTTGTACGCGTGCCGCGATTTCCTGCTCACTAAGATTCCTTATTTTCTCTGTACCAAATTTTTCCACACAGAACGAAGCAAGCGCAGAACCGAAAATAATAGCATTTTTCATGTTATTGAAATTAACGGTACCTACTTTAGCCATATATCCTATAAAGCCACCGGCAAATGTATCACCAGCACCGGTAGGGTCAAATACTTCGGCAAGCGGTAGTGCGGGGGCAGAGAATACACGATCTTCATGAAACAGCAATGCACCATGTTCGCCTTTTTTAATGATAAGGTATTTAGGCCCCATGGTTAATATTTTCTTTGCCGCTTTAACCAAAGAGTATTCGCCCGATAGCTGGCGGGCCTCTGCATCGTTAATTGTTAATACATCTATCAATTTAATGGTTTCCAACAGGTCATCCATTGCAATGTCCATCCAAAAGTTCATTGTGTCCATTACAATAAGCTTAGGGCGGTTTTTAAGGCGTTTAATAACCGTTTGCTGTACTTGTGGAGTAAGATTGCCCAGCATTAGGTATTGGCAGTCCTGGTAAGCCTCAGGGATGATAGGGTCAAAATCAGCCAGTACATTTAACTCAGTTGCCAAAGTGTCGCGGCTGTTCATGTCGTTATGGTACTTCCCGCTCCAGAAGAATGATTTTTCGCCTTGTTTTATCTGCAGGCCTTCGGTATCAATATGGTGATTGTTAAAATCTTTTATTTCTTCCGCCGGGAAGTCATCACCTACTACGGCAACAATTTTTATTTTATCAAAAAAGTACGAAGCGGCTAAACTTGCATAAGTTGCGGCCCCTCCAACAATTTTATCCGTCTTCCCAAAGGGGGTTTCAATTGCGTCAAACGCCACAGTACCAATAACTAACAAACTCATGTAAAATATTTTTAATTTTTTTTGTGCAAATATTGTGAAATTACATCAGAAATCATACTTTTGCACCACTCCAAACCGGAAAACACTCCTGAGTAGCTCAGCTGGTTAGAGCATCTGACTGTTAATCAGAGGGTCCCTGGTTCGAGTCCAGGCTCAGGAGCTTGAAAATCAATGATTTAACCCCACTCTGGCGAGTGGGGTTTTTTGTTTCTCACACATTTCTCACACATTTTTGAAGTTTTTTAAATCATGCGTGATTTTTTGTGCGAGAGCTAAAGGAGGATTGCGGGTAATAAAATAGTTAGAATTGTGGGTTTTGGACACAATGTGCTTGCCGATGGACAATAGACAACTATTAAGCCGCATGGGAACGGTCGCCGTAAACACCCGGCGCCTTCATTGAAATGCTTTTAACGGCAGAGGGTTTGGATGTGCCGCGGGCGACGAAGATGGTGGGTTGGCTATGGTTATGAGATTCGCTAAGGACGGTAATAGCGTCAAGGTCCTTTATAGGTAGTTAGCCTGGTAATTGTCAAAGGATCGATCATGACGATCCATTTGTTTTTAAAGTTTATTAACTTTACCGGTCAACAACTGAGCCTGCATGTCACCTCACAAAATTTTTCTCTCCTATTCCTGGGCAAACAATGCTATCGCCGATGAGATAGATGGTCATTTTCAAAAATATGGTATATCGCTGATCAGGGATGTGCGCGCATTAAGGTACCGTGATGAGCTCAAGGCCTTTATGGCCAAAATCCAGGAAACGGATTTTGTGGTGATGCTGATTGGTCATGATTTTCTGCAGTCAGAGAATTGTATGTTCGAGATGCTGAAAATGATCCAGGCAAAGGATTTTGGGAAGAGGATCTTACCAATAAGCATTGGCGACGCTAAGTTTTACAATGCGGCGCAGCGCGCGGTGTATTACCGCCTATGGGATGAAAAGATCGCAGCTACTAGAAAGCTTGCCGCAGAGTTCGAAACCACTGATTTTGTTGAGTTGCTCAAACATCAGCGGGATGTTCGCAACGAACTTCCGGATTTTTTTACGAAGATATGTGCTATTAACCTGAAAACCTTTGCCGAATTACGCGATCAGGGCTACCGACCCATATTTCAGATATTGGGCTACAATGACCAGCAATTTATTGATCGCCTGAACCTAATCAGTGAGATCAAGGATGTTGATCTTAAGTTCACGGCATTGGAACAATTGAGTGTGGAATACGGGCCTGGTTATTTAATCGATTTTCAAAAAGCAAAACTTTATAAACAGGAGGGGAAATTTAAATTAGCCAAGTTATTTTACGAAAAAGCCATCAACGTTCAACCCCAATACGCACATATCTATAATGACTACGGGGTTTTGCTGGAAACCCATTTCGATGATTTCGACCAAGCGCTCGCAATGTATAAAAAGGCCTTAGCGATCGATCCGGCCTTACAGGCAGCCATATTGAACTATACCAATGTGATAGAAACACATTTCCAAAAGTACGACCAGGCTAAAAAACTTTGGGAAGAAGCGATCGAGCTTTATCCGGAAAATGTAAAATACAAGATCAATCTAGCCCATTTATTGGCTTGGCATTTCCAAGAACATGAACAGGCGCTGCACTATTATTTTCAGGTGCTACAGCAAAAACCTGCTTATTATAATGCGGTGATTGGGATCGCTGCGCTGCTCAATTCTATGAATCGCAAGCGGGAAGCGGCTTTATATTATCAGCAAGCGCTGGTTTTAAGACCGAGTGCCATGGTGTTTAGCGACTATATTTCCCTGCTGGTCTCCCTAGATGATCGCGCCATTCTGAAAACGGTTATGGCCAGCGCCCTGCAGTTATCGCCCGCAGCGGACCTTTTCGCGCAATGCGCCCGGCTGGCCTATGAATTGTTCGCGGACCTGCCACAAGCCAAGACATACTATTTGAAGGCAATCGCGCTGGCAAAGGACGATCCTAAGATCTTAAATCAATTCGCCGTTTTTTTGGAGTATCAGCTGCAGGATTTTGATGAGGCCAAGCGATATTACGAAATGGCGATCAGCTGGAATGGCAAAAATGCTATTTATCATTTTAATTACGCTTACTTGGTTGACCACCGGTTCAACGATTTCGAATTAGCAAAAAAGCATTATTTACTGGCAATCAAATATGCTCCTGAGGCTTACGATAATTATGTGAATTATGGCGACGTGTTATTTCGGGAGGGATCAGTAGTAGAGGCCATCGCCTGTTTTGAAAAGTCGGTCCAGTTGAACCCGGGCCACAAACTTGGTTATGCCAATATCAGCCGCTGTTATCTTCAGCTTGAAGAGCTGGAAAAGGCTAGTCATTACCAGGAAAAAGTATTGGAATTAGCCCCGGCCGATACGCGTGCCCGGGTAAGGTACGCGGAGCTATTAGCCAAAATGGAACGTTATGCGGAGGCAGAGGCGCAGTTCGAATTAGCTATCGCGGTGATCAAAAATGTGGATGATGCGAACGACTATGTGCAATTTTTGCTACAGCGGGGTAACTACAAAAAAGCAGAGGAGGTCATTGATCATGCGATCACTATAGCGCCTGATGATCTGCTGTTGCACGCCAATCATAGCGTGATCTTAATGGTAACAGGCCGGTCTGCAGAGGCAAGATCTCTGCTGGAGAATTTGTTGCAATATGAACCCGACTCGGGGATGATCCATCATAATCTGGCGTTGATCTATAAGGATCTACCCGATAAGGAGTTATATGAAAATCATCTCCGTTTAGCGAAACAATACGGTGTTGATCTCCAAAGTTAATTCGCAGCCCGGCAAATAAGGAAGACCGTGTTTGTTAGGTACTGACTTTTATGATAGGCGGGCAAACGACTGGGCATTGGAATTGCCAGCCCTTAACCTAATATGCATGTGTATCATGAAGTTAAATACTGATAGGTAATTTTTGAACCAAACGCCGCAAATTTGTTGTTGAAATATTTATCTAACCAAATGGTATATGCAACATCTAAAAGAATTTCTAATCCGCATACAAACATTTGACCTGCGTATTATCGAAGATGATATTGCAACGGAAACGGGCACGAATGAAAAGAAGAATGTTAAAGCCTATGATTTAACCTATCAAACCCAATACTATGATTCCTTTTCCTACAGGAGTGAATTAAGGGTATTAAAGGATATGGCTTTTATTGATCTGATTGCATTAGATAAAGAACACATTAAACTTCAGTTGGCTGAATTGTCTAAAGTTCGTAGCCGGTTTAAAGAGTTTTGGGGTAATTACAACCAGTACTATTCGGAAATGAAGCTGATTTATGATCGCTCTTTTATTTTTTCAGTCAGGTTACAGTACTTTTTTATCGTGAATAATCTGCAATCTGATAGTGCTGATATAGAAGTGATATCCAAATTTGTGGAAGATCTGGGCGACTCTGTTAAACTGCGCGAAAAGTTTTTAATGGAATTGATCTATGATTCCGAAAACTCGATCAAAGAACATATTTCATTTGAAGAATTTCAAAAAACGTTACAAGCCAAAAGGCAGATTGAAGAACCGACCGGATCGGAAAACAATGGGGAGTCGGAAATAGTGATTGAAAATGAATCTACAGCAAAGCCAATTGGTCGATACCCGACTTTCAAACCGGGTATTGCTTTGCAATTGCTCGATTTATTAAGAGAGTATTTTGTTGCAGAAGACCACCCCAAACTTGAAAAACTATTAATAGCAGACGAAGTGCCGGCCAGTGCCTTGGTATTCCGTGGTTTTGGTAATCAGCTAGCCGATGCATTCAAGCAGCTATTTGATGCCAGGTTGATCGTAGGTTGCCAGATGGCAGACTTGGAGCGATGGATCGCTCCTAAATTTAACTATCTTTCTAATCAAGCTGAAGCAAGGGAGTTAACAGAGGGCTATCTTAATGGTCTAATGTCTACTAAGACCCGTCCCTGCAAATCGCCTATATTAAAAATTGAACAAAAGGAGGATAAATTTTATATCCTACCAACACCTCGTAACAAAAGATAACAAAGAAATGAGTGGGTTGCAGTGAGGTTACAGTTTACCCTCTTGTAACCCAGCAAAACAAGCCACTACAATTGCAGCATTAAACAAATAATGCGCAATGGAAACACTAACATTTGACCAATTACCGCAAGCGGTAAGCAAACTTCAGGATAAGCTTGAAAGCATTGAACAGCTTTTACTTCATCAGCATGAGCAGCCACCCGAACACGAAGAACTCCTGACCATTTCTAACGCTGCCAAATTTCTAAATCTCTCCGTACCTACAATTTACAGTAAAGTGTGCCGTAAAGAAATTCCCGTGAATAAGCGCGGTAAGCGGCTGTATTTCTATCGATCCGAATTGACGGAATGGGTTAAGTCTGGCCGGAAGAAAACGGCAGATGAGATCAGAGAAGAGGCGGTACAGCAATTGACTTCCTCTCGAAAAAGGCCTAAGACCTATTAAGCAATTAAGCATTTCGGGCTAAAGCGCGAAGTCTAAAATCAAACCAAATGGAAAAGTCGCAAATCCCGGATACGAAGTATCCGGCTAACACGAGGGGCATTAGCCCCAAAGTGGAGCCAGCTATGTTTCGGCTCTGCCGAAACTCGCTGGCCCCCGCTCATGCTATCGCATTCGGGGGGATTTTTTGAGAGAATTAAGCTTATGGAAGATTTAATCAAAAAGATAAGTAGAACGGTTGGTAAGGAAAAGAAGGGCAAAATCAACAAGGGCGGACGCCCTAAGGTACCGCATAAAAAAAGTGAAGCCCTAAGTGTCATGTGCAACCTTTTGGAGAAAAAGATCATCCAGGCAAATGCAAGGAATGCAGGGAAAACAGTATCCGTATTTCTCCGTGATCTTGGTTTGCACAACCGGGCGGTGATCAGGGTGCGAACGCTACCGAGGTCAGTGTTGCAATTGACCGGGACATTGAACCACATAGCTGCCAATATTAACCAGCTTGCTAAAAAGCGTAACCAGGGAAATGATCTCAACGGGATGGAAAGAGCCTTGCTTAACCAAGAAATCAGGAGCCTACAAACGTTGGTTAAGGACATTAAAAACGCTATATCATGATTGGTAAAATAGGAACTGGTAAAAGTTTTCGGGGGTGTCTGAACTATCTTTTTGAAGGTCGTTTGCAACAAACCAAGGCGATGCAGTTACACGAGATGGAAAAGAAACAAGCAGAGGTGATTGCTTACAACCAATGTTTTGGTGATAAGCGGCAACTGATCCGTGATTTTATTGAAGTGAGTAAGCTTAACCCAAATGTCAGCAAGCCCGTGTTCCATTTAGCTGTCAGTTTCGCGCACGGTGATGCGGGCAAATTAAATCCACAGGACAAAGTTGACATGGCTGAAAAGCTGGCTAAAGAGTTTATGTTTCATAATAACCAGTACGTAGTGATTGAGCATAGTGACCGGCAACACCAGCACCTGCATATTGTCGCCAATCGTATCGGTTATGATGGAAAAACAGCCAGTGACAGCAATAGCTATAAACGCATGGCAGAGTACTGCCGAAAGATGGAACTGGACTATAAACTAACCAAAGTATTAAGTCCCAATAAGTTTTTAAGACCCGAACAAAGAGTATCACAAGAGAAGCGGGTTGACCAGCGGAAGGAAGATTTAAAAAATCATTTATTCCAGGCTATTAAACAATGTAAAGATGTACCAGCATTAAGAAAGTACATGGAAAAGCAAGGTTATAGCGTAGAGCTTGGGCGAGGTATTGCATTTACAGATCAACAACAAGTCCGTTTCAAAGGCAGTCAGGTTGGTTATGCTTTGATGGATATTGAAAAGAAGCTTAAACAGGGACAGTTATTAAAACAACAGCAGATACAGCAGCAACGATTACAGGAACAACAGCAACAGGAAGAATTAATTAAACAACAGGAACAAAAACTTAACTATTCGAAAGGGATTTCAATATGAAGACACAGGAAGAAACACCAATGGACGAAATAACGCTAACAGAAATGCTTAAAGAGGTTTTCTTGCACAATAAGCAGATGCAGGACTTTATGGTGATGCAAAAAGAAAAGCTTGATGAAAAAGACCGTTTTATTGAAGCCGGTAAAAAGCAAACTGAAAGATTGATTAACAGTTTTGAAACTAAGTTTGGCAATATACAGGTACAGGCACCAAAACCAGATCTTTCAGTGGTTAACCAAACATTAGCCAGTAGTTTGTTAACCATTAATCAAACCATTGAAAAGGGGCCTAAGCCGGTTACTAAGCAAATAAGGTTTCAAATATTCCCCGAACAAATGAGGAGCCCTGAATATTACAAAATAATGGTATGGGGCATATTGGGGTTTGTATTTTTGATTATGGTTTATTTATTGTTGAATAAACTTATCAAGTAGCTTAGTGAGTAAACAAGCAGCCATGAAGCTGCTTGTTTACTCACTAAATCTCTAATAGTTATTGTTTATTAAAAACAACTACCTATATTTACTTTTAATGTAACGATAAGACCCATTTTTTAGGTCTTATAATGACACTCGAAGTAATATGGCACATAGCGTTTACATATCATCCAACTTAACACAGCAACAACTTGAATTTATGAAATTGCTGGATGACTATGAAATAGAGCTATTCCAATTTGAAGAAATTGAAAGCCAAATCAATAGAAAGTTTGACAACCTCAACGAAGTTCTTGAAAATTTAGTCCATAAAGAACTGCTTTCCCGGATAGAGCGGGGGAAGTTTTGCAAGGTTAATTTCCGTGATGAAAACGTAATCGGCACGTTTGTGGTAAAAAATAGCGCAGTGGCTTATTGGTCGGCTTTAAATCTACATGGGTTAACCGAGCAATTTTCTAATACGATATTTATCCAGACCACATATAGAAAGACTGATAAAACCCTTTTAGGAACTCCATATAAATTTGTTACTATAAATTCTGGTAAGCGTACCGGTATTATGTACAATGGCTATGGCAATACAAAATATCCTATAACGGATGTTGAAAAGACCATTATAGACTGTTTCGACCAACCACAATATTCTGGTGGTTATGCTGAACTAATAAGGGCTTTATCCCAGGCAGAGATTAATTCTGATAAGATGATCAATTATTGCAGACAAGTCGGCAATAGTGCTGCTACAAAAAGGATGGGATTTTTGGTGGAGCTATTTGAAAAGCCATTTATGAATAAATTTATTGATTTCGCAAAAAAACAGATCACTGAGAAGTATAACCTTTTTGATCCGCAGGGAACAGAGAAAGGTGAATTTGTAGCAACTTGGAAGTTGAGGCTGAATATCAGCAAAGATGAATTGCTTAATCTAACGGACAAACAATATTAATGATACTGAGGAAGGAAATAGAGAAAATTGCACTGCAAGAAAATGTATCCTGTAGTACGGTAGATAAGGATTGGGTATTAGGTCATTTCATTGATGCTATATTCTCTGTCCCGTTATGCCGGGATAGTCTTGTATTTAAAGGCGGTACCTGTTTAAAAAAGTGCTATATACCTGACTACCGATTTTCAGAAGACCTGGACCTTACATCTGTAAACCCTGACTTTGTATTAAGCCGGGAATTATTACAGGAAAATAATCGAACTGATAACACAACGAACAGAAATTCCTTTATTTATTGATTCTATAAAAGAATTGAAGCATAAGGACATGCCTACCGGCTACAGCCATCATTAAGTTTTGGGGCGCAGATCATTTAAAGAACCAGGCACCACCTCCCCCCGAAAGATGGGCAACAAGCGTAAAAGTAGAGATTATCCTTTTTGAAAAAATGTTATTCCCGGTTAGCTTACGGCCCATAACACATGCGTATTCTGATAAATTGGCCTTAGCAGATCAAATTATCCCCTGTTATGATTTGCAAGAGGTAATGTCGGAGAAATTGAGAGCGTTAATACAGCGCTCCTATTCTGCACCGAGGGACTACTTTGATATATGGTATCTATCCCATAAGCTTGAAGCTATAGAATGGCCGATAATAGTAAAAGCCTTTCACCAGAAAATGAAATTTAAAAACTTGAAATTTACCGGCATAGACCAATTTTTAAATGATGATGTAGATAAAAAATTTAAAGGTGCATGGAAAAATAGCCTTGCCCATCAGATACCACATGAACAATTACCACCTTATAGTCAGGTGAAAGAAGAGCTATCTTTATTGTTTGAAAAAATATTTAATGCCAATTGAGGCCAGCGGCTGCGGCAGGTGGCTTCATTACACCACGCGCTATCGCGCCGGGTTCCATTCCGCCGCCAGCCTCGCCGCCACGCAAGCAGGAATGAAATTCGCTATCGCTCATAACATACCTGCTACGGGCCTAGCCACTTAAAATGAGTTAAGTAAAGGCAACAGCAAATTAACAATAAAGATGACTATTAAGGGGCATTGTAAACAATAGTCGAAATACAACAATAATCAGGTGATACTACTGTATTCTCTTTTTGGCTTTAAGCTCCTCAGATAACCTTATAAAATTAACCGCAGGAAGTAGAATAGGGCTTATGCCTGCCTTCAAAGTAGTGGTAGCTAAATGCTCTCTTAAAAAAGGAAACATAATTGCAGGGCCATTGGCCTTTGCAAATTGTTCAATAGGTATAACGGGTTCGGAATCGCATTTAAAGATGCCCATCATTTTTATTTTGGCCGAAATTTCTTTTACTCTTTTTTTACCAGCCGAATAATCTAAAGTGACAGTTATATGTAAAGTCTGATTTTCTAAAACTTGGTGGTCAACAGTTATGTCGGCATTGTTTTTAAACGATGGGTCTTCAAAATTCACATTTATTGCACGTTTAAAATTACTTTCGAGCAAGTAAATTTCAGTCAATCGAAAAGAGGATTTGTTTGCCATTATGCCGCTAAAGAATAGTCCGGTTCGTTTTCTACTTCATCAACTGGGCAGTCTTGCGCATTGACAGATTTTGAGTGCAAGTTGAAAGTTGGCGATTCAAAATCATTATTATGATTACGCAAATTCAAACTGAAGTTAAAAACCTTAGAATATTGTTTTACCTCGTAAATATCTTGCTTAAAAACCACAGATGTTGGAATTTCCGGCACAAAATCTTCCAACATTATATCAAGGTTCTCGTCATTCCACGATATGCTTATAGTGTTGGTGTGGTACTTATTACCACATTTAATATACTCAGGTTGATTTACCGTAAAAAGATCATCTTCTGTAATGAAAGCGAGCCCTTCACTTGGGTAGATCTTAATAAAGTCAACGATAACGTCATTTTGCTCTTTTACAAAACGACTATCGTATTGTTCAAAAACATCTTTTGGTAAAACTTCAATGAAATGCGTTTCGCTTAGTTCGTCCATCTGATAACTAAACTTCACGTAAGGAAAATGTTTAGCTAACTCGTTGATTTTAGAAACTATATATTTTTTTGAGCTCATAGCTGAAAATGTTTTTTTAGAAGAGAATTCGCTTGCACTGAAAAGTCGTAAGCTAACAAAGCATCTCTATCTATAATGTTTTTAACGGAATAATCCGCCTTGGCACGTGCCGTAC
Source organism: Mucilaginibacter sp. (assembly GCF_028288105.1). GTDB lineage: Bacteria > Bacteroidota > Bacteroidia > Sphingobacteriales > Sphingobacteriaceae > Mucilaginibacter. The sequence continues at coordinate 12,031 of NZ_JAQBOI010000090.1, forward strand.
TTAAACTTTTTATTTTTGCATTAAATTTAGAAGCATCTGTACCGTCTCCGTCTATGCGAATAAATTCAATGTAAATAATATTTTGTAACCACTTATGATACCCATTCTCATTTTTGGCTCCTTCTTTTCCCTCTGCAGTAATCTGCAATTCAGTTTTCCCAAAATGCGAACGGAGTATGTGCAGCATTAATTGCACACATGCGTAATACGCACAATGGACACTTGAAGAGAACAACGAAGCTTTAATAAGTTTGTTTGAGGCAATGATACTTTCATCTGATTTAATAATTAAAACCGACATGCCTGTAATAAAGTGATTTAAGTTCCATGCAATGATAACTATTTTTTTAATATAACAAATGTTACCGCAGATTATTTTGTTATGATCGTCGTCAGTTAAAGCGAACAAAATCTTAAAAAGGGGAAGGGGGTAATGAAAGGTGAGAATTTAAATAAATAGACAGGACAATAACTTTATCACCCTGTCTATCCATTAAAGATTAAGCGTAAGCTTCTAATCTCCAGGTTACGCCTTTGCCGCCGTATGGTGGCATAGTGTTTCCTTTAGCGATAGGGGCAGTTGTTGATGGATTACCAACAACCTTCCATACGCCACTTTCAGGACACGAGTGGCCTGTACTTGCAGTGGTACCTATTGGTGCTTTCACAGTATTTGTATTAGCTCTCTCCTTGTTGAATCAGGGCAGGAACACATTAACCCTCTGAGAAATTATATTTAATTCAAGCAGGTTTTCTCATTAACTGCTTGAATGTTATGTCTTATTTTTTGGTTACGCCTTTAAAAGGTTTGCCGTCAGCCTTCTGATCCATGAATTTGTTTGTGCTTGTATCAATCTTCGTCCATTTTTCATTACGTGGATTATACACTTGTACACGACCTTTCACTGCTCCTATTCTGTGCCCATCACCTGCGGGTGCATTTGTTGCCATGATTTATACCTCCTTCCTTCTTTGTTATAATGTGTTAAAAATATTAAGCTTGTTTCTATGGTATCAAAGGTGGGGAGCACCTATGCAGTGTATCTGCATAACAAATTGTATTTTTATAATCTCAACAGCTAACCTTTAAACCCTTATGGCAGTTAATAAAAATGCACTGATACGCTACAAAATTCTGGATAGGTGTTTTAGTAATCCGGGTAAAAGATATTTTATTGAAGACCTTGTTGAAGAATGCAATAAGCAGTTAATGGAAATTGATCCAAACTCAAAAGGTATTCAAAAAAGGCAGCTATTTGAGGATATCAAATACATGGAGAGCGCGGAGGGCTGGTCAGCCGAGATAGAAAAAGTCGCATTCGGAAAAAAGAAATATTACCGATATGCAGATAAAAACTTTTCGATCAATAACCAGCCATTAAATGCAGCAGAAATTGAACAATTACATTCTGCAATGGATATTATATCGCGATTTAAAGGTATGCCGCAATTTGAATGGATTAATGAGTTTACTCCAAAACTTGAGCAGGCATTTACATTGGATGCACATGTGATGCCTATTATTAGTTTCGATAATAATGAATACTTAAAAGGTGTCGAATACATTAGTGAACTTTTCCATGCTGTACTATATAAAAAAGTACTACACATAACATACCAGCCTTTTACAAGTGGAACACCAAGATATTTCGTTATTCACCCGTATTATTTAAAGCAATACAATAACAGATGGTTCCTTTTTGGTCACAACGAACAAATGGAAAAGCTAACAAACCTGGCTTTAGATAGAATAACCTTAATTGAAGAACAAAATTCTATTTACCATGAAAATGATGAGTATGATTTTAATGAGTATTTTGAAGATATAATTGGTGTTACCAAGCCGGATGATGGCGTAGTGGAAAAAGTAATTTTAAAATTTAGTGAACTATCATTGCCATACATTTTGTCGAAACCTTTACATGGCTCACAAAAAAGTATTCGCACAGAAGGCGAACAATTAATTTCTATTGAAGTAATGATCAACTATGAATTAGAAAGTCTGTTATTATCATTTGGTGATCGCGTATCGGTTAGTGAACCTCAACACTTACAAGACAAAATAAAAATGAGATTGCAGACAGCCATTGAGCAATACCCAACCATTAAAGATTAAATTCGCACCCTTATACTCGATATTAAATGCTTACACAATCCCTCAAATCACAAATAGATAAAGTTTGGACTACCTTTTGGACCGGTGGCGTATCCAACCCCTTAACCGTTATCGAGCAGATCACTTACCTGCTTTTTATACGCAGATTGGATGAATTGCAAATTCTGGCAGAAAGAAGAGCGAATGCGTTGGGCGAACCAATTAAAAATGCGGTCTATCAGGCAAATGAGCAGGAATTGCGCTGGAGCGTTTTTAAGGATATGGATGCCGAAACCATGTTTGATTTGTTTAGGAAGGCTGATGGCGTGTTTGACTTTATGAAGAACAAGGGTGCGTCAACCGATTCATCGTTCAACAAATACATGAAGGGGGCCACCTTTATGATCCCTACACCTCGATTGTTGCAGTTGGTGGTAGATCTACTGTCGGCAGTAGATATGAACGACCGTGATACCAAGGGCGACGTTTACGAATACCTGCTCAGTAAAATTGCCAGCGCGGGCACTAATGGACAGTTCCGCACGCCGAGGCACATCATTCGCATGATGGTAGAAATGACCAATCCTACGCCTGAAGATATCATCTGCGATCCATCAGCAGGGACATCTGGTTTTTTGGTAAAGGCTGCCGAATATATTCTGGAGAATAACCCGCAAATATTGAATAATCCTGAAACCCGTAAAAGGTATGAGGGCGATATGTTTATGGGGATGGAGTTTGACGCTACCATGATCCGCATTGGCGCTATGAACCTATTATTGCATGGGATAGAAAACCCTCAGCTAAACGATGTGGACGCCCTTAGCGAGGCCAATAGCGGGTTTAAAAGCAAGGCTACGCTAATACTCGCTAACCCGCCATTTAAAGGGTCGTTAGATCAGGATGCGGTTGATAGCAGCCTGAGCAGCGTAGTAAAAACCACCAAGACCGAATTGCTATTTATTGCCCTGATACTGCGCGGTTTAAAGCTGGGTGGCCGGGCGGCAGTGATTGTACCCGATGGTGTTTTGTTCGGTTCATCAAACGCGCATAAACAGATACGCAAGGAAATTTTAGATAATAACCAGCTCACCGGCGTAATCTCTATGCCCAGCGGCGTATTTAAGCCGTATGCTGGGGTAAGTACAGCGGTATTGCTGTTCACTAAAACCGGCGCGGGCGGAACCGATAAGGTTTGGTTTTACGATATGAAAGCCGACGGCCTTAGCCTGGATGATAAGCGCCAGGATATTGCTGCTAACGATATCCCCGATATTGTTGCCCGCTGGAACAACCGCACTGCCGAAACCGGCCGCAACCGTACCGAAAAAAGCTTTTTAGTGCCACTTGCCGAGATACAGGCCAATAACTACGACCTGAGCATTAACCGCTATAAAGAAACTATCCACGTAGAGAAAACCTACGATAAGCCCGCAGTGATTATAGAGCGCATTGTAAGCCTTGATGCCGAGCGTGGCACTTTAATGGCCGAATTAAAAGCATTATTGATAAACTAAACATGGCGTGTTTGCAACCTTACAATTGGTACCGGATAAGCCTTAACTACGATTGCCAGCGCATGCGCGATATGGTACCCATTATTATCCGAGTAAATAACGGGCTTAAACAATATTTATGATGAAGAAGACGATGAGTTCAGGTATGATAATGACGTTAGCTGATGTCTTTCCATTAATTAGAAACGGTGCAAGTATAAAGCAGGATGACACCCAAGGTGGAATACCTATTACGAGAATTGAAACAATTGCAGATGGTACGATAGATAACTCCAGACTGGGTTTTGCCGATATTGACACAGAAAAATATGCTACCTATTATCTACAAGATGGAGATATTTTAATGTCACATATAAATAGTTGGGCACATTTAGGTAAAACTGCTTTAGCTGAAAATATTAAGGCTAAAATTATTCATGGAATGAACTTATTAGTGTTAAGGCCAAACATAAATGAATTATTCCCCCGTTATGGAAAATACTTTTTTGAAACACCTTTATTCAAAAATCAGTTATACAAGATTTCAAACCAATCAGTCAACCAATCGAGTTTTGCTATATCAAAATTAAGGTCACTACAAATCCCGGTACCTAAACTACGCGATCAGCAATATATCGCCGACATCTTAGACAAAGCCGACACCCTACGCAAAAAGGATCAGCAACTACTGCAATACTACGATGACCTTGCCCAAAACTTGTTTATTGATATGTTTGGAAACCCGGTGAGGAATGAGAAAGGGTGGCCTCAAAAATCGCTTAGTAGTGCTTGTGTTAAAATAACTGATGGCACGCACTTTTCACCTCCAAGCCAGGCATCAGGAGTTCCGTATATAACAGCAAAACATGTGCGAAAAAACAAAGTTGATTTTTTTAATAATCCAACATATGTAACCCAGGAAGATCATGAGGCTATTTACAGCAGGTGCACACCAGTAAAAGGAGATGTGCTGTACATTAAGGATGGTGCGACAACTGGTATTGCTGCCATAAACAACTATGACTTTGAATTTAGCATGCTCTCAAGTTTGGCGTTAATAAAAGTGAATAAGCAAGTTTTAAATAATTACTTTTTGGCACACTGGCTAAACAATGAAAATATAAAAGAAAATTACATTCGAAACTATATGGCAGGAGCAGCAATCAGAAGATTTACGTTGGACAAAATTAAAAGGTTCGAAATCCTGATTCCTCCTATCACTCTTCAAAACAAATTTGCCACACAAATCCAAAACATCGAACAGCAAAAGGAAAAACTAAAACTGCAAATGCAGGAGTCTGAGAATTTGTTCCAGTCGTTGTTGCAAAAGGCTTTTAATGGTGATTTAAATTAATTTTCATAGTTTAGTGCTTACCTAATCACTTCAAATGCAGCAGGGTAACTTCTATTTTTTAACGGGCCAATACGAGGTGTTTTACGAACAGGCCCGTAAAGCGGAAACCTACCTGCAAACCGATGCGGAAATTTGCGCCATAGTATGCCGCAAATCGTTAGAGGAAATGGTGCGCTGGATGTTTGATACTGACCGCCAGCTGGACGTGATCCACGACGAGGACGAGAACACCCTGAACGCCCTCATGTATAAACCCGGTTTTACCAACTTGGTGGGGCGCCAATTGCTAACGGATATTACCGCCATCCGCCGCACGGGCAACCTGGCTGTTCACAGCGACAGGCATAAAAAAATTACCACTAAAGATGCTTATACCTGCCTCATCAATCTGCACGCCTTCGCGCAATGGCTGGTAAGTTATTATGGCGATACCATTTACCGCGAGCCATTTAAAGCATCAAAAATACAGGAGGAAGAAGCTGTTGAAGTTGTCGCAGCCGTTAAAAATGAGATTGAGGTATTGGCAGAAGAGCCGCTGGCTGATGCCGTTGCCCAAACCGCTACGGGTATCGAATATCACTCCCCGTCAGAGAAATTAACTCGCGAGCTGTATATCGATATTCTGCTGAAAGAAGCCGGCTGGATAGTAGGCGAGACCAATACAGTAGCCGAATATCCGCTTAGACACAGCGAAGCCGGTGCCGACCGTGCCGATTACGTTTTATTCGGTAACGATGGTAAACCGCTGGCCGTTGTAGAAGCCAAAAAAACAACGGTTGATGGCCGAGATAAAGGCTTAGGCCAGGCAAAACGCTATGCCGACGCGCTTGAAAAAGAATTTGGCCGCCGCCCCATCATCTTTGTCAGCAATGGGTTCGAGCATGATATCTGGGATGATTTGCATTACCCTTATCGCCAGGTTTATGGGTTTTACAGTAAAGAGGATCTGGAAACACTGGTCAATCGCAGGTTGATAGAAAAGCCATTGAGCGGCCAGCCCGTCAACACCACCATAGCAGGACGCTATTATCAAATAGAAGCCATACAGCGTGCTAAAGAAGCACTGGATGGCCATAGGCGCGACTTGTTGTTCATTATGGCCACCGGCAGCGGCAAAACGCGCACCGCCGCCGCTATGGTTGATGTGCTTACTAAAACCAACAAAGTAAAACGGATCCTTTTTTTGGCAGACAGGACACCGCTGGTATCGCAGGCTAAAAACGCTTTTAACGATTACCTGCCGCAGTTAACATCGGTTAACCTTACAAAAGATAAAACATCCGATCAGGTACGTATGGTGTTCTCCACTTACCAAACCATGATCAATCAAATAGATAACGAGTTTGATGGCGAAAGGCGCTTATTCACCACAGGCTATTTCGATCTGATCATATTTGATGAGGTACACCGGTCCATCTACCAAAAATACCGGGCCATATTCAACTATTTCGACGGTATCCGACTTGGTTTAACGGCCACCCCAAAATCTGAAACGGAAAAGGACACTTACGATCTATTTAAACTGGAAGCCGGTGTGCCAACCTTTAGCTACGAATTAAACAAGGCGGTCGAGGATGAGTTTTTACGGCCTCCGGCGGCGTTAAGCGTACCGTTAAAATTTTTGCGGCAAGGGATTAAATATGCCGAGTTAAGCCCCGAAGACAAAATTAAATACGAAGAAACCTTTGCCACCAGCGAAGACGATATCCCCGACGAAATAGATTCGGCAGCACTGAACGAGTGGCTGTTTAATGAAGATACCGTTAACAAAGTTTTGCAACTATTAATGGATAAAGGCCATAAGGTAAACAATGGTGATACTATTGGCAAAACCATCATCTTCGCTAAAAATCAAAAACATGCTAACTATATTGCTACTTGTTTCAACCACTTATATCCGCAGCTAAAAGGGCATTATTTACAGGTGGTCACCCACTCATCCGATAAACCTGAGGCAGCTATCGATCTGTTTAAACAGGCCGATAAAATGCCGCAAATAGTGGTATCGGTTGATATGCTGGATACTGGGATAGATGTGCCTGAAATATTGAACCTGGTATTTTTTAAGCCGGTGCGTTCAAGCTCAAAGTACTGGCAAATGATTGGCCGAGGCACCCGCCTTTGTCCTGACGTATTTGGAATTGGGCTGGATAAAAAAGACTTTTACATTTTTGATTTCTGCGGCAATATTGAATTTTTCGGCGATAACCCCGCCGGGGTTGAGCCAGGCTTAACTATCTCATTAACGCAGCGTGTATTTCTGTTAAAAGTCGAACTTGCCGTCACCCTCGAAAAATTTGTGGAGGATGATGAGCTGAACGAATACCGGACAATTCTGCTAAATGAATTACACCAGGAAATTTTACTGTTAAATCAGGAGAGTTTTGTCAATCGCCAGCATTTACGCTTGATTATTGCTTTTGCCGATAGAAACCACTGGAACAGCCTGACAGAAGATAAATTAAGGGATTTAAAAAAGAATATCGTACCACTGCTCATCAACTCCGACCCTGATTTTGATGCCCGCAAATTTGACGCGATTGCCTACCGGTTAATGAGCGCCTATTTAAATGACGATAAAGCCTTAAATAAATTTATCACCATAGTAAAAGACACAGCGACATCGCTGTTAAAGCAGACCACCATACCGCAAGTGGCGTCAAAAAAAGATCTGCTGCTCTTACTTACCAACGACACGCACTGGCAGAATATCACTATTCCCCGGGTTGAACATATCCGTCAGGAGATCCGGGAGCTGATGAAGTTTATAGAGAAAGAGAATCAGGCTAAAATATATACCAACATTACCGACGAGCTAACAGGCGAAATCACCCTGATGGATATCATAGTACCCTACGTTGGTTTAGATACTTATAATAAAAGGGTAGCCTCGTTTATCCGCAAGCACGAAAACTATCTTGCTATCAGTAAAATAAAAACCAATCAGCCTATATCAACCGACGAACTTGAGCAGATAAAAACCCTGCTGTTTGAAGAAGAGCCTGAAGCTGCGGAGCATTTAGACGAGATACTAAAAGGCCGTGATTTTATAGCCTTTATCCGTTCCATTATCGGATTAGATGCTGTTGCTGCAAAAGCCCTGTTTGCTGAGTTTATAAACCGCCCTGGTATCACAGCCCCACAAATGACCTTTATGGACACGCTGATCAACTACCTAACTAACAATGGTACTATAGGCAGAAGCATGCTATTTGATAGGCCATTTACAGACATTAATCAACAAGGAGTTTCAGGCGTGTTTAAAGATGAGGATACGGTTAAGATTATCAGTATAATTGATCGGTTCAATCAAAATTCAAATATCGCCTAACTAATCTTTTCTGTCGGCCTGCATAACACCATATTCACCACATTCGCAAAGATAGCCCACCGCCGGGATAAAAAGTAAAGGCCATGCAGAGCGGGCCATTTTGTTTTTTCTTTTCAGCGGTGGCCCGGCCTTGACTATTTACCCGGCTCGCGCTTTTGGTTGCTTAAGTGATAAATATGGGATGGAGTGTTCAAAAGAATTGTCGTAATCTAACTTTCTTCAATTCAAGATACTGCAAAGACTAATCCTTCATCAGCTGTTTGAGCCTGCCATGATACGATTGTAAATAATTCCGTTGGGTTGTTTCGTCAAGAAAAGAAGCTAATGTGAGTTTTTCGACAGTTGTTGATTCTGAAATCATTGATTGGGCTATTCCTTCAAATACTTTTTCGCTTATGCCTGATTGCTCAGCCAGTACTGAAAACTGGTGCCTAATCTTACCTTGTGTGAGGTTCTTTGGTAATAAGCCGTCATCAAGTGCAAAGTCATTGTCTTTGATATGTATGCGGCTGTTAAGCAGGTCATAAGCCGGACTTAGGCGGTAATCCCCCATCGGGGTTTCCAACAGCGAAAAGTTTTTGAAGTGGGCGTCTCCGTTTGAAAACAAATAATTGAACATTAATAATTTCAATAATTTTGGTGCTTCCAGTTTATATGCAGGGACGTATTGCTCCATAATCTTAAAAAGATCTAAGTAGTTTCCGAGGTACTTATAGTGTTCTCCGTGGGTCTGGGGCGTTCTTCCTGCAAGCGACGCAAAATCGTCCTGTGCCAGCTTTTCTCCTTCTTTCGTTACATCAAAACGTTTAGTAATATAAGCAGGCTGCCCGTTCTTAAAAAATATCAATGCATTTTCAGCAGTTTCTATGCTATACACCTGCCGGGCAATTTGCATGGTTAAATGTTCATTAGCCGGCAATTGGTCAGATTTTCTGCCAGCGTTTGGAATCGGCTTCAATATATAGGTTCCTCGTTCACCCTCATTGATCAGCCTTAGTCTGTTTTTTTCGAGCAACACGGAAAACTTTTCCTGTACACCAGAGATAGACATCCGCCTCTGGTTTTCCTCAAATAGCTCATCCGTCTCTGGGTTTGAAGCAGGAGAATCATAAAGTAAAATATGATTTACTTTTTTTCCATTAAAAACCCGGTTAAGACAAGTCCGGCTATAAGTATTATAGCCGGGTGCCAATGTGCCCGGGCAATACTTTATTTCTGGCAGGTTACTCATTATCTTCGGCTTTAAGGATAGTTACTGCACCTATGGTGTCGTTTTTTGCGATGGTTAACAAGAGTCCAAAATAATCAGTCTGGTCAATTCTGTTGAGCTTGCAGACCACCTGTTTATTCGATCCTTCCGGAAGCATGTTGTAAAAAAACGGAAAGAGAAACTCAGATTCGTAAATCTTTTCCGTTTTTGGTAAAGTGAGGCTAATATCTGGCTTGCTACCATCGCCAACCCAAGAAGGATGATACTGAAACGTAAAAAAACCATTATCAAGCTGCTCCAATATGCCGGCTTCTTGCTCCTTAAATAATACTTTGGCTTTTCTCATCGAATATCTGGTTTATTCTTTATGGTCAAACTGAGTTCCAGACCTAATGTATCGCCGAGCTTTTGCAGCGTCATTAAAGTGGGATTGCCTTTACCACTTTCAAACTGCTTTAACGTTCTAAGGCCTACTCCTGATAGTTGCGCGAGCGTTTCCTGGGTAACCTGTAGAGATTCCCTGCGCAATTTAATTGTTCTTATTATTTCCTCAAAGTGCATTATAGTGCTCTATTTACAACAAAGGTATCAATAATTTTTATTAGTTCATTATAAAGTGCATTTTATAGCTCTTTTTAGCGCCATAGTTAACCTTATAGGTCACCGAATAGAAATCCAAATTGCTAAGTATAGAGCTGGGTGCTTTTTCCAAATAACGAAGATTCTATCCAAAATCCATTAGTTTATCAGCTATTTCCTGCTTTACGTTATCCTCAAAACCCGCCCAGTAGTTTTGAGTTGTATTCAAGCTGCGATGGCCTAAACTTTCCTGTATCAACTCCATTTTAGCGCCATTACGGATGGCAGCCGTTGTGAAAGAATGCCGTGCGTAATAGGTAGATATATCGGCATCCAATTCCAGATCCTTCGCCAGTTTTTGAATATGCTGATTGACAAAACGAATAAAGTTCTGATTTACCCTTAGCTTCTCAGCCTCGTCCATCTTTTTAGTTAATATCGGAAATACATAATTGTCGGGTAGAAAAGGACGGGTACCATAGCGTTCTATTACTGCTTTAATCGTTTCTGTTAAAGGAATAATAATGGGCTTGGGCTTGTCTTTAGTGGTATGAAGCGTTTTATGTCGCAAAAATGAAATAGACTTTTTGTTAATGTTTTTATACTTCAATTCTGCAATGTCACGGAAATTCATACCATTACACTGGTAACTAAAAAACCAAAAGTCCCTTGCTTTTTCTTTCGGGCTACCTGGTTCTACCGGCGCGGTATAAAGTTTTTTTAACTCTTCCTTACTTAGGGCCTTCTTAATATTTTGGCCTGTAGGTATTTTATATTTTTTGAAAGGATACAGTTCAGCAGCAATACTGCCTTCTTCCATAGCCTTATTGAAAATAGCCCGTAATGGCCGTAAGTATATACCTACAGTAGTTTTGGACTTGTCGGCAGCTACCATCCAGTTTTCATATCTATTTAAAAAATCAACTGTAACACGGGAGAAGGAAAGACTTGATGCGGGGTGGTTATCCTTGCCGGCAAATTCAAGCAATGACTTTAAGCTTAAACGGTAATTGGAAGCTGTGCCTGCACGGCCATATCTTGTCAATTCATCTATGTAATCCTGATAGTACGCGCAAACATCTGTAGTGGCGGCTTGAGAGCGAAACATTTCCCGCTCAAATTTATCAAGGATAAACAAGCCATCCATTTTAGCAATAATTCTGTTCGCCTTTGCTTCTATGGCATCTAAAGATATTTTAATCTCCTGAAATGCTTTCTTAGGTTTTTCGGTTAAGTAGGATTGTTGGAATTGTTGAGCCGTCAGGTGGATGTCTGTAGGATAGTGCCTGATATCGGTACGGGAGATATATAACCTAATTTTTACCGGTGCTTTTTTACCAGTTTCAACCTTCCGTTCATCTAAATATAAGTTAACTTTTACTGCCATTTTCGTTAAAATTAGGTAAAATGCCTATTTCTCTCACACAAATTTTTTAGAACATTCGAAATTAAGCAAATTTCCCACAAAATCGCCTATTTTACTCTCACACATTTCTCACACAAATGGGCAAAAAATAGCCAAAAATAGCAAAATAGCACAAAATGAAGTTTTCATAAAACATTGATATATAAGTATTTAATAAAAAAACAAAGTATCGAAAAGCATCTCCCATAGACTGTTAATCAGAGGGTCGCTGGTTCGAGCCCAGCCTCAGGAGCGAAAAAGCCTTACATGTCCGCAAGGCTTTTTCTATTTTAAAAAAGCCTTAACGGGGGCAAAAACGCGATTTTTCCGGTTTTTGAATCTACCCCCGGATACTTCAGGAGGCAGACATCCATAACGTAGATTGTGGGCAACACACTTAAAAACGCTTTACTGCCTCGTGTATCCCTTTGCAGTATGTACTTCTTCATCTTTATACTTTACGATCAGTCTCCTTCCGCGGTATACAGGGAAGAATGAAAATAACTATTAATGGCTATTTGCTGAAGGTATTTTGCTCCATACCTTTAAAAGATGTTATTCAGGAACCTTCTGAACAAAGCCTAACATTGCCCTCGCATGGATCAATCAAATATTCAGCTAAAAAATACTTCGTCCCCAGTCAAATATCATGTTAGCTGGAACCGGCAAACGATTTGCAAATGAATACTTTAATAACCGACCAAAATAGTCCCGCTCAAGAGCGGGCAATTCAAAAGCTTATCGAAATGTTAAAAGCGAAAATGCTACGGGAAAATCTCCCAGGGCAGATGAAACGCGACGCGCATCCTAAAATGATTGGTTTGTTAAGGGCTGAATTCATCATTGAAAAAAACCTGCCTGATGAATTAAAGGTGGGTATCTTTGCTTCCCAAAATACGCACCCTGCATGGATAAGGTTCTCAAATCAGCAGGCCCCGGCTACAGGAGACAATGTTAGGGATATAAGGGGAATGGCCATAAAATTACTGGATGTTAAAGGACAAAAGATACTTGATGGCCAACAGGATGGCAAAACGCATGATTTTATCACGATAACTACCGACGCGTTTGTCGCCAAAGATATTGTGGACTTTGCCGATCTGATAGCCGCACTCGTTACCAGCAAGTTTCACTTTCTCTGGTACTTATTAACCAACCCCCAAAATTTATGGAATTTACTGCGCGCCAATAAACGTTTCGGCAGTTTATTGGAAGCTCACTTTTTTAGCGTATCCCCTTACGCGTTTGGTGATAGGGTGGTAAAATATTCGGTAAAGCCACAGTCAGATCACCAGACCCCTGTTGCAGCAGGATCAGCACAGAATTACCTGACAACAGTAATGGAAAAACAATTAACTGAAAAGGATTATTATTTTGACTTTTTAGTTCAGTTTGATACCAATTCAAAGAAAACCCCAATCGAAGACCTGAGTGTGCGGTGGAAAGAAAAAGATGCACCTTTTATTAAACTGGCCACTATTAAAATTCCGATGCAGAAATTCGATAATGAAGCACAACGGGCCTTTGGTGATCAACTTTCTTTTAACCCATGGCGGTGCCTGCCTGAACATACACCACTTGGAAGTGTCAATCGTGCACGAAAGATAATTTACCAAACGCTATCCCAATTTCGTCATAACAAGAATAAGTTAATTGTTGCCGAACCGGATACTTTAGAAATCCCTTAACCGGCCAATAGCTTAAGCGCCTTCATGCCCGGCATAAAAAAATAAGCGCCTCCTTTGGTTGTTACAAAATCAGGAAGCTGATGCACTCTGGTCCTGGCCGGGCAGCCCTGAATTGTAAATGCATTAATGTCGTTACGAACGCCGATAATGGGATCGTTCTCATAATTCAGTGAATCGAAGTTTGGATTATTTACCCAGGTTTGCTGTATGAATTCAAATTGCCTCTCAATATTGCTGTTAATGCACAAAAAAAACAATCCTCTTTCCTTTCCGTCGTTTTGATAAACATCCTTGGTCCTGTCTCCATACGATCTGCCCCGCCTAACAATTCGGTGACGGTTCACTGTAAGAAGCGATAATTCAGGATCACCGAACAGGGAGTCTCTCGGATTCGAGCGGCGGATATGGGCACCTATCGGGCAACCAAAACCATCTTTATCATCCTTTGCAAAGCCGAAGTTGTTCTCTTCATTGATGGATCCTCCGGTGGCCGGATCTGATTGTCTATACACAGAAATTGGGGCGCCACTTTTCCATCTTCCTACCATTTTGGCGGCCAGCCTTTCTTGTTCAATTAAGGGACTGACGCCATCACTGTTAGTAGTTTTCTCCTTTAGATAATTCCACAATTTATCAACCTGCTGTTCCAACTGACGAAAAACCACGTAGGTACCATTACGACCGAAATCCTTCATCGTATTTAATGATGGCAAGTCATCGATCTTTTGCATTTCATTTTCATAGCCCAGGATAAATTCACCGGCTTTGATAACGGTTGCATGCCCTGTACGGTTCAGTTGGGTGGCTTTCTTGTCCGTCCCCTCGATCACAGGTTGTCCGACACCGTCTAAAAAACCGAAATGTTCATGAGATGTAGGCTGACGGCCGGCCGATAGCGATTGGATGATTTCCACCCCTTTATTGAGATCGATGCCCGCTCTGATGTCTGCCAATCTTTCAGCAATTTCAGTTTCATTAGTGGCAAATAACAGCAATACGATATCAACGGGAGATTCCTCGTTTCCCCATGACCATGCGGTGGCCGCGCTATTGCCTTCATCTCCCAATATATTTTGTCGGGTTTTAGTGCTCATTCCTTCCAGGAATGGCACCGAAAAAGTAATAAGTTCGGACTCTGTAAAATTAAATTTACGAAAAGCGGTCGCGGTAAATGCAATGTTAAGGCAGTAATCATTTTTCCTGTCAACGCCGGTAGTGATCTGGTTAAAGATTGCCTTCAGCCAATCCTTACATGGAGCAACGTTGTTGATCTTTAATAGCATGTAATTAGCACAGGGCATATTCTTTGCATAAGAGCTTAACACAAATCCCTGGATGTCTGCAGTGTCTAAATTTGCCATGTCAGTTAAAATAATTTAAGCCATTCTTTTATCTCAGCTACAGATAGTTTATTAAAAAGGTTTTCTCTGATCCTGCTGTCCTTATCAATATTTTGCACGGTCAAATCGCGATAAGCGCTATACCAAACCAAAGAAGGTACCTGGTGATTCCTTGCATATCCCTTAAACCTAATTTCATCACGTGCTCCATCGAGTACCAGAAACCTGGTGTAAGGAAAACCTTGCGTGTTGCTCCAAATGCCCGTTAGTCCGGCGGCAGCCTTATCAATAAAATCATCCAAATAGCTGGTCCAGCTGCCATCATAATTGCTTAAGAAAAGCAGTTGTTTATTCTGATTAATGATGGACCAATGGGCAAAGTGTATACTCGGAATACCGCCCAGCTTTCCTTTGGTAGAAGTCCTGGCGAGCAAATTTGCAGCAAAAAGCACAACTTTAAGCAATATCAGGCGAAACGGTCCCGGCTTAATATCCGTGATATTTGCCAAATGATTTTGTGTGATCCTATTCTCTGTATTAATTAACAGCTCAATTTCTGACACAGATGGTCGGGGTACGACCACTTGTTCATGTTCTTCTTTAAAACGCAATATGAGTACCGTAACGAGGACAAGAACCACGATAATAACTAGTGTCACCGGAAAGCGTAATAATAACAGTGTGAGAATAACGGCAATCAATAAAAACTGCCAGAATCGGGGAATAAACTTTTCTAAAAACGTTTGATGCGGCGGAAGTTGATGGTAGAGATCTGGCTTAAGGTCAGCTTTCACAAAATCCTGCATTTGTTCCCGAAGCCGCGTTGCACTAAACTCATTTGGGTTATGCACACTGAACAACTTGTCCAGGTAGGTTTGCAAGTGCTCGCGCAACTCCTGGTTCGCCCTGATCACTTTTGCTTGCCTGCCAACATTTCCAATATGATAGGCATTGGGCTTAACAATGTTTGCCTTCAAAAATTGCTTCAAATGAGCGTGCTGAAAAACGGTATTCTGATATCCTTTGCAACACTGGTAGATCTGGTGAATACCAGCCCCCGCCACAGACAAAAGCTCGTCCAGGTAGGAAGAAACGTCACCATCAAAGTTGTTTTCAAAAATTAATAGGGGTGGCGATACCTTATTGTCAGAAATAACAATACTGGAAAAATGCAGCAAGCTAATTGATGGAAAAGGGATCAATGAATTGTTAAGCAAATCAAGCCGGATCTGTTCAAGCAATTGCTCCAATTGCGGCCTTTTTGACGGATCAACTTCCGTAATAATAGTTAATATAGTGTGCTTCATGCCTTTTCCTATTATTTTCCTGAAAATGGTTAAACAACGCTGCAGCTGCCCTTATATAAGTATTAGTATAAAAATAACACGAGGCCAACGAAAACACTCCACCTGATCAGATGCCGCATATTCATTATTTCTAAGTTACGGTTTAAAGTGAAATTTGGTGTAAATGCTTTTATTGAGTTTCCTAAAGTAACCCACTATTATCTGATCAGAAAATAGCTATAGGTAGTTATTTTTAGTTGTTTGCATATCTTCGTTTTCGCACTCATCAACCGTTTGCCGGAATATTCCATCGTTAAGCAATGTCAGCAGAACTAATTGGCAAAGCAAGTATTCATGTGTTTATTCACTCAGTCGCCTGCTCCAGCGATTGAAGCATCGCGATCAGTTCAGGCTGCGGATGACAATCCTGCTTGTCGCCGGGAATGCGGTAGGAGGTATGCGTCCAAATTCCCTTAACGCCACCAATAGCATCCTTGCTTACATCCCACATACCGGGATGATAAGTTTTAGGAATACCATATTTATCGCATAGGTATAATAAAAGTTCCTTTACGGCAACCAGTTGCGCCTCAGCATATTTCTCGAAAGCGGCAAAGCCCCTAAACGACGGTTCATATAACTGTACGCTATCGTCTGGTACGGTATTGCCAAGGTAATTTACCCACTTGCCATTCTTCCTGGTTAAGCCGCCCCAACAGGTTATTTCGATTCCTATGCTTTGTTTGTGCAGTATATCGCAACGCGTACTATAATCAGTAAACCCAAGGCCATGAATAAAAGACGACGGTATCCCCAGATGGGCTGCATAATATTTTGAGCCGAAAGCTTGCTGGATTATGCCATCCTTCCCGATAACGAAAGCCGTAGCAACCGCTACCGGGTCGCTTTTCCAAAAGTCGATATTACCCTTAGCCGAAGGGCCGCTTGCCGTATGGTGAATTACGATCTGACTCTTGGGGAATTCTTGTTTATGATACTGGTTTTCTGGAAGAGGGTATTGCTGGATATTCATGATCAGGGGTTTTAATATGTGTGATATTTTACTATGCTTAGGTCAATTTGAAGGGTGCTTTAGGTTTGTTCAGCATTTAAGAAGGGGTTTCCGGATCTGCACCTGTAACCGCCGGGTTCGTGGACACCGGGCCGGGCAGCGGATTTCCGGTTGCTGGTGATGGATCATCGCCCGTTGGTTTCGGCGGTTCATTTTGTTCTTTGGTAGCTACTTAAACTATTTACTATCAACAAGTTTAATCTTAAAATTTTTGAGCATCAATAGCTATAAATAGTCATTTGATTTCCCTTATTACGGGCTACACGACACAATGATCCGGCGGGCGAGTGCACAGACGACAATCCGGGTGACACAACAAATTCAAGACTAAACAACTTTACTTTCGAGTACATGTGCGGTTTTATTGCCAAACAGAGCCTCGTGGGTTAGATCCCAGTCGAGCGGAAATGCAGCTTAGTGCAGTATTATCCCTTTTTCAATATTTTTAAAAAAAGGTAATTCCCAATTTTCCACAAATGGTTCGATACAGTTTGATTCCTAATGCGGCTATTTTGTATATTAGTCGATTACAAAAATGATTAGCAGGATAACAAATTGGATAACGAAGCAGATCTAATGATAGAAGATTCGGAATTATGGGACCTTTTCCGGACTGGCAATCAGCTTGCTTATACACAATTGGTTAATAGATACTATAAACAATTATTTAATTATGGCCGGCGTTTTTGCCAAGACCGCGAATTTTTGATGGACTGCATACAGGAGGTTTTCTTTGAATTGTGGAAAAGAAAAGAAAAGATCAAATCGACGCCGGCGGTAAAATGGTATTTGTTCAAAGCAGTCAGATTGAGGATATTTCGAGATCAGTCGAAATGGACTAAAAATGAAGAACTTTCCGACGAGTATAATTTTTTAGTTGAATTCAACATTGAATCAAAGATCATCAATGATTTAGAAATAAATGACTTATCTGTAAAAGTAAAAAATATCCTGAATGCCTTGCCGCCACGTCAGCAAGAAATTATGTATTTAAGATTTTATGAAGGCTTAGCTCTTAATCAGATTTCGGAAATCATGGGAATCAGTAACCAATCGTTACGTAATTTATTGCAGAAGTCCTATAAAAATTTCCGTGCAGAGTGGATTCCCCTTCTTATTTTCCTTTCCTGCTGTAAATTATTAAACTGACAATCAGTTTTTTACATAATAAATAAATTTTTACTCAATTCTTTTCGTCTTTTCCAGGGGTACATTTTGTAAGTTTTTGAATATTGTTAGTATAAACCCATTGTAAATAAAATTTCATGGCCAAATACGACAATTACGACATTGAAGATTTTCTGCAGGATGACTCTTTTATTGACTGGATATTGAACGAAAAAGCTGAAAGCAATGCCTTTTGGACAACATTTTTATCAGAGTATCCCGAAAAACGAACTTTAATAGAAAAGGCCCGCGCTATTCTGATTTCGATAAACGTGAAACCGCTTGATGATCAGCTATCGGATACCGAAATAAACTTAAGGGTAAACTTAATTCAAGACCAGGCTTTCCGCCAGGTGCCCATGGTTAAAATTTACCAGCGGCAGTGGTTCAAAACAGCAGCTATTTTTCTTATTTTTATAAGTATCGGGTTTATCGCTTATCAAACACTGACTAAATCTGATGATCTTATTACCAAAGATGTGTTAAACAGCTTGGTAAAAATAAGCAACACCAGTAAAAAATCGAAATTGGTGCTAATGAACGATGGGAGCCTGGCAGTGTTGACCCCCGGGTCTGAAATACAATTCCCTTCTACTTTTAAAGGGGAGGAAAGAAGTGTTTATCTGCAAGGCGAAGCTTTTTTTGAGGTTCACAAGGACCACGATCACCCGTTTTTGGTTCACAGTCAGAATATGATCACCCGCGTTTTAGGGACAAGCTTTACCATTAAAGCATTTAAAGATGCAGCTGAGTTCAAGGTAATAGTTAATACCGGGAAAGTGTGGGTTTACGATCAGAAGACTAAACCGGCTGCGGAGAAAAAGGATGTTGTTATCGCCCTTACACCAAACCAGCAAGTCACCTATACGCGAAACGTCTTTCAATTTAAAAAAGACACGGTAACCCATCCATTATTACTTTCAAAAGAAGTCGCTGATAAGGAACTAAACTTTGCTAACATTCCGTTCAGCACCGTCATCAGTAAATTAAATGCAGCCTATGGTATTCAAATAGAATATAACGAACAAAAACTTGGGAATCTAAGAATAACCGCGTTATTGGCTGAACATCCGCTTAATGAAAAAGTGGAGCTGATTTGTCGGGCAGTGAACGCAAAATATAGGTTTGCAGACGGCAGGATCATTATTGAAGAAGATACACAAACTAATAAATAACCGATTATAAAACCATAAAAGCCAACCAAGCATGAGAAGAAAAAATACATAGATAAATCCCCCCCTAAAAAAAAGACCGGTAATATTTGCTGTATTACCGGTCATAGTTTTAGCCCCAATGCATTCGAACTCATTTTAATTAATCGCTTTAGCGATTAAGAGGGGCTTTTTTTGTCGAGTTTTTTATGAATTATTAACCCAAACCAAATTTATGAAATATAAACCTTTACTGCTAAAAATAATGAGAATAACATTTTTACAGTTAATCATAGTTTTTTCCATCATGGGAAGTGTTTATGCTAATGGCGTAAAAGCACAGGCCATACTGGATACAAAAATATCTATCAAAGAAACCAATAATCAACTTCGCCAGGTTCTTCAGAAACTGGGAAAGCAGTATCATATTGAGTTTGTTTACAGCCCGGATATTATCAATGAAAAACTCGTTGTAAACGTTGATATGCAAAGGAAAAAACTCTCGGATGTGCTCAGGAAAATTTTGCAGCCGTTGAATTTAAGCTTTGATATGGTCGGCAACGTGATTGTGGTCCGCAATAATAAAGACCCGAAAAGTGTTCCTTTTTCATCCACTACACCGTCATCATCAGAAGCGCAGGCATACCAACCAGAGAGCGTCATACCATTTGAAGCCCAGGTTGTTATTACGGGCAAAGTTACCGATGAAAAAGGCGAAGCTATACCAGGTGTTACGGTAAGACACAAAGAAACAGGTAAAGCCCTGGCAACTAATGTTAATGGAGAATACACAATAGTATTGCCAGAGGCAGTCGGCACCTTATCATTTTCTTTCCTGGGTTATCAGACAAAGGAAGTAGCAATAGGTAGCGACCGACGCATTAACGTAACGCTTGTCGCAGTTAGCGGCAATCTGAACGAAGTGGTCGTTGTGGGTTATGGAACACAAAAGAAAGCTACGCTCACCGGTTCTGTTGTTGCGATAAAAGGTTCTGAGATTGTGAAAAGCCCGGCAATAAACGTGACAGCCTCCCTCGCCGGGCGCTTACCTGGTGTTATCATTAACAGCAGATCCGGCGAACCGGGACGGGACAATCCGTCAATTTCCATAAGAGGCAGCAGCACAACCGGAAATACTTCTGCGCTTGTGATCATTGACGGTGTGGAACGAGGTGGCTTAGGGCAACTTAATCCTAACGACATTGAAAGCATATCCGTGTTAAAGGACGCTTCCGCTGCAATATATGGTGCGAGGGCCGCAAATGGCGTTATATTGGTAACCACAAAACGTGGAACCGCCGGGGCTGCGCCTCAGGTTAACCTTTCTTTTAATCAAGGGTTTACCCAGCCAACCAGAAATCCTATTATGGCCGATTCCTATACGTTTGGCAAAGTTTATAATGAAATAGAAATCGGAGAAGGCAGAACACCAAGGTACACAAACGATGAGTTGAATAAGTATCAGAATAATTCAGATCCGAATTACCCAAACACAGACTGGTATAAATTTATCGTTAAAAACTGGACGCCACAGCACAGGACTAATTTGTCTGTGTCTGGAGGCAATAATGGCACAACCTATTTTCTCTCATTCGGAGAGGTTATGCAGGACGGTCAGTATAACGGTGGAACTGAAAAGATAAGGCAGTATAATATCCGTTCGAATATTGATGTTCAGATCACAGATAATTTCAAAATAGGAATGAATTTGTCCGGGCGATTTGATAACAATCATTTCCCTTATCAGGGGGCCAATAATCTTAACAGCCATATTTTCTTATATCAGCCTAACTGGCAGCCCTACTGGCCGGGCACTAATTTACCTCAGCCCAACCGGGGTAACGAAAGCATTCTCAATTGGGTGAATGATAATAATGGTTATCAGGACGTACACACCAATACGTTCCAAAGTACCTTATTTTTTAACTGGAACCTGCCCTGGGTAAAAGGCTTATCGATCAATGGCAGCGGAAGCTATGATCCAAACAGCGTTTTCACAAAAACCTTTCAGACGCCAACTTTTGTATATTATAAAGACGCGACAAATAGTGAATACACGCGTGGGCGCTCTGGAATGGGTGCTGATTTAGCTGATCTTAATGACAGGACGAGCCTGGGCTCTTTATTTTACCTAACCGGCAGGATCAACTATGAACGGAAATTCGGGCTTCATAATGTTAAGCTGTTATTAGGATACGAACAACAAACCATCAACAGCAATTATGATATCGCTTACCGGAGTGACTTTGTTTCTACCGTGATACCACAAATATTTGCCGGAAGCAGTGACAAAAACAAACAAGGTAATGATGGATCTGCCACTCAGGGTGCCAGGAAAAATTACTTTGGCAGGATTAACTACGATTATGCAGGTAAATACCTGGCGGAGTTTACGATGAGGCGTGACGGCTCGCCAAATTTCGCGGCCAATAAGCGATGGGGGAATTTCCCGAGTGCTTCAGTGGGTTGGAGATTGTCTGAGGAAAACTTCATGAAAAAATTCAATTTCATAAATGATCTAAAGATCAGGGCATCTTATGGCATTATGGGCAACGATCTAACCGATTCTTTTCAATATCTAACCACTTATGGCTTCGGTAATAATTATGTGATTGGGGGGAATGATGTTACCGGGCTGGTCCAAACCGGAGCGCCGAATCCTGATATTACCTGGGAAAGAGCAAAAACCGGTAATATTGGGTTAGACGCAACCCTATGGAACGGTTTTTTGGGCATAACATTTGACTACTTTAAAACCCGGAGGTCAGATATTTTAACCAAACGCACAGCGATAATTCCGGGCTATACGGGATTAATGCTGCCTGCCGAGAATATCGGTATCGTAGATAATAAAGGATTCGAACTGGTGCTATCCCATACAAATAACAACCATGAATTCAAATATAATTTCTCCGGCAATATCGCTTTTGCCAGGAATAAGGTGATCTTTAGTGACGAACAACCGGCCGCTACGCCTTATCAATTAGCTACCGGTCGCCCTATCGGCTCCACTTTATATTATAAGTCTATTGGCATTTTTCCCGATCAGGCATCGATTGATGCTTATCCCCACTACCTGAATGCGAGACCGGGTGATATTAAATTTGAGGATGTAAATAAAGATGGAAAGATCGATGCGTTGGACAGGATCCGTATCAATCAAACCAATGTACCGGAGATGACCTTTGGTTTTACCGCGAACTTAAGATATAAAAACTTCGACTTATCGGTACTACTACAGGGACAGGCCAATGTCAAACAGTATTTTGGTGGCTATTTCCCGGTAATGAGTTATTCATTAGGTAATTTTCTTGCCTGGCGAGCTGACGGACGCTGGACGCCAGAGCATACCAATGCTACGCAACCGCGTGCCAGTTATGAATTGTTTAATAATAACACACAGCGCTCAACACAATGGTTGCTTGACGCAGGCTTCCTAAGATTTAAAAATATTGAATTTGGCTATAATCTGCCAAAGGCAATAACTGGTAAAATTGGTGTGAAAAATTTACGGGTTTCGGTTAGCGGCAGTAATTTATTCGTCATCTATGACCACATGAAGGATTTAGGATTTGACCCGGAAACCAATGATTACTGGTATTATCCCCCGCAACGCGTAATTAATTTCGGAGTTAATGTAACCTTATAAACTAAAGAAAATGAAAAAGATATTTTATATCGTACTGATTATTTTTTCTGCCAGTTCGTGTAATAAGCTGGATTTGACACCTTTGGACAAAATATCCGAGGCCGATACCTGGACCGACCCCGCCCTGATACAATTATATGTGAACGCAACCTATAACTCTATGCAGCATGGATTTCAGCAGGATCTGTTATCCTCAGCGTGTGATGAAACTTATAGCATACATGGCTATGGTAACCTTGCCGTATTACAAAGAGGCGAACTAACACAGGATAATGTCTCAGGACTTTCTACCAAGATCAACTATTTTAATTTCGCTTACGGATATATCCGCAACATTAACATCTTTTTTTCCAAGATCGACGCGGCTCCGGCGGAAGCGGCTTTTAAAAATAGCACTACGGGTGAAATGAAATTCATCAGGGCTTATATTTACGCGAATTTGATTTGGCGGTATGGTAGTGTCCCGTTAATCACTAAAGTGTTTGGCCTTCATGATGATTTTACGGTTTCACAATCTTCTTATGATGATTGTGTGAAATTCATCGTAACAGAACTTGATGATGCAGCAAAATTACTCCCGGCCAATCAGCCAGACAATCAGTTGGGAAGGGCTTCAAAGAACGCCTGCCTGGCATTAAAGGCGCGGGTATTGCTTTATGCCGCCAGCGCGCAAAATAATCCAAGCCACGACCAGGTAAAGTGGCAGGCCGCTGCAGACGCTGCAGGCGCGTTGCTTAATGCTGGTTACCAGTTAAATGACGATTACCAGGCAACCTTCTTAAGTAACAACAACGAAGTTATTTTTGCACGCCAGTTTACGCAAGCCAATAACACGGGTGGTACCGGCTTTAACCTTGAACAGGGCCGCAATGGCTCTAATGGCTACGGGTCAGAAAATCCATCACAAAACCTCGTTAATGCTTATGAGATGGCGGCTACCGGAAAACAGCCCTATATTGTACAAAATGACGGTATACTGGTCGCAAACCCCGGTTCCGGTTATGACCCGGCAAACCCTTACAGCGGCAGGGACCCAAGATTTGATGCTTCTATCCTGCACGATGGCTCCGTTTGGGCCGGCAGGGTTACAGAAACATTTCACGGTGGAGAGGATTCTCCGGAAAGCAGTTCCGGGTTTAATGCCTCGCTTACTTCTTATAATTTCAAGAAATTTTTGGTCGAAAGTATTCCGCCCTCTGGGTCCAGCGTTAGGCCCACCAATCCTTGGATCTTCTTTCGCTACGCGGAGGTGCTGCTGAATTATGCGGAAGCAAAATTTGAATTGGGTGATGAGGTTACTGCAAGGCAATATCTGAATATGGTGAGAAGCCGTCCAAGCGTGCACATGCCGGCGGTAACTGATGCTGGCGAAGCCCTCAGGAGCCGTATACAAAATGAACGCCGTGTGGAACTTGCTTTTGAAGAGCATAGGTTCTTTGACGTCCGTCGTTGGAAGATTGCAACGGTGGTATTGAACCAGCCATTTCTCCGTATGGATATCGCTAAACAACCCAATGGGACAAAAACCTATAACATTATAAAATTGAACGATAGTAAGTTTTTGGAACCACAGTATCTGATGCCTTTCCCGCGTGCGGAAGTGGACAAGAGCTTAGGCTCGCTTAAACAAAATCCGGGATACCAATAAATTTATCCATGTGGCATAAGGCAGCTGCTCAGCAGCTGCCTTATCTTATCTTTATTTCAATTCCTTAGCCATTTAAAATGATCATTGTTTTTTCAAGTTTGAAGATGTGCATAAAAAAGTCTGTTTTATTATTATTTATTTTTAGCTATTTAGCTGCCGGGGCGCAACAGGTCAGCCGGGGAACGATCGATCGCCGGGCATTAGTAAGCCGTCATAATCTAAAAATCACTGATGCCAAATCCCCCGGGCCAACACAGGTGGGAAACGGCAATTTTGCTTATGGGTTCGATATTACCGGGATGCAAACTTTTAACGACCAGTTTACAACCATGTCTCAATGGAGCTGGCATAGTACGCCACCCCCAAAAGGTATGCAACCTGGCGACTTTAAACAGACCTTGGTGGCAACCCATGGCCGGATGGTTGGCTATGACCTGCCTGATCACAATCAGGCTGAATTAACTCAATGGCTCTCCAGCAACCCACACCGGTTTAACCTCGGAAGGATCGGGCTGATATTAAAAAAAAAGGATGGTACTACGGCACAGCAGGATGACCTGCAAGACCCGGTTCAATATGTAAACCTATGGACTGGTATCTCCGAAAGTAATTTTACTGTGGAAGGGCAAAAAGTAAAAGTTACCACCATTTGTGATCCGGACAAGGATATTTTAAGTTTCAAAATCGAATCCGATCTCATTCTTCAAGCCCGGCTGGGTATTTTTTTAAAATTCCCTTATGCAAGTTTAAAATATTTCAGTAACGGTTCGGACTATCAAAAGCCCCTGTTACATCAAACACGCCTTACGTTAAAACACGGCAATTTGGCGTTATTTAACCGCCACCTGGATCAAACCAATTACCAGGTAGCTTGTAAATGGTCGGGAAACGGAAGTGTAAAGAAAGAAGCCGAACACAGTTATGTTTTTTATCCGGATTTCAAAAATAAGAGCATAGAATATGTCTTTGCTTTTTCCCCTTCTAAAATTGGCTATAACTTACCCTCATTTGCTGAAGTTAAAGCCAAAAGTGTTAACCACTGGGCTGCATTTTGGAAAAGTGGGGCGGCAATAGACCTGTCCCAAAGTAAAGACCCACGCTGGTTTGAACTGGAACGGCGGATTATACTTTCGCAATATGTGATGGCCATCAATGCGGCAGGAAACTTTCCACCGCAGGAAACAGGCCTGGTCAATAACAGTTGGTACGGGCGCTTTCATTATGAAATGTACTGGTGGCATGCGGCTCACTATGCGTTGTGGGGTCGCTGGCCGCTATTGAATAAAAGCCTTCATGTCTATTCAGACAACCTGGCATCGTCCATAAAGCGGGCAAAATTGCAAGGGTATGCCGGTGCCAGATGGCCAAAATGCACCGGTCCGGATGGCAGGGAATGGCCGGATAAAACCCATGCATGGTTGATATGGCAACAGCCACATCCAATCTTTTTTGCCGAACTTGATTATCGTACACAACCTACTTTGCAAACCCTAAAAAAATGGAATAAGATCGTTGAAAAAACGGCAGATTTTTTAGCTTCTTATGCCTTTTTGGATACGGCCCGCAAACAATATATTTTAGGCCCACCTATAAAAACAGTCCCGGAGAACAATGAGCCGCTAACAACACAGAACCCGGCCTTTGAGCTGGCTTACTGGCGGTACGGCTTGCAAACCGCACAGCAATGGAGAAAGAACCTGAAACTGCCGCCAAAGCCGGAATGGGAAAAAGCACTTAAAAATTTAGCACCGATAGCTGTAAAAGACAGTCTTTATGAGCAATGGGAAGGTATCGGCAACATGTGGACAAAATTCAATTTTGAACACCCGGCCATGGCGGGGATATTTGGAGTGCTGCCCGGTAATGGTGTAGACAAACACATTATGGAAAATACCTACCAAAAGATCCAGGCTGTGTGGAAATATGATACGGGCTGGGGGTGGGATTTTCCGATGGTAGCCATGTCTGCTGCCAGGCTTGGGCATCCGGATCAAGCTGTTGACATGCTTTTACATCCTTCAAAAAAATTCGGATTTGATGAGCATGGCTTTGTGGGCGGGGGTAATCCATACCCTTACATCCCCTCAAACGGTGGCTTGTTATATGCAATAGCATTTATGACTGCAGGCTGGGATGGTGATAAAAATATTCATGAACCCGGGTGGCCGAAAGATGGCTCCTGGGTGGTTAAATGGGAGGGATTTAAAAAAGCTCCCTGATTAATATATATAGTGATTCCCGATTTTTTTAATATTACATTTTATATGAAAAAACATACGATTAGCGCGCTTGCCCTGTTCCTGATTTTGCAGGCTACCCTTATCAATACTTTTGCACAGGTTACCAACCTTGCAGCCGGCATACAAAAATTATCTGCAGGCCATCCCGATAAATTTACGCCATACGCCTTTTGCGAGGAATTACCGATGAAGACAGTACTTGCCGGTCTGCCTGCCGGAAAATTACCTTTCAAACTGGCTGATATCAAAATAAGTACAAACGACCGGGGAGTAGTAGTAGAGATCCCGTTGGATAATAGCGAGCAACTTTATGGCTTCGGGCTGCAACTGGGTTCTTTTAACCAGAAGGGTTTAAAAATAAAACCGATTGTTAACGATAACCCGTTAAACGATGTTGGTTATACCCACGGCCCTGCCACATTTTATGTATCTAACAAAGGCTACGGGATCTTAATAAATACAGCGCGCTATACCACCTTTTACTGTGGGACCACGGCTAAACTAAATGACCGTAACGGTGCACCTGTAGAAACAAAAGGAGGCAATTCAGTTGATGAGCTTTACAAAAGCGATGGCAAAGCGCAAGGCAATGTAACGGTGGATATCCCCGGCGCCAAAGGAATAGAAGTTTTTGTTTTTGAGGGCCCTGATCTTAAAAACGTTATGCAGCGGTATAATTTATTTTCAGGGGGTGGTGCTTTACCCGCAATTTGGGGTTTGGGGATCAAGTACCGTGTGAAAGCAGATTTCAATCAGCAGCAGGTTATTAAAATGGGAAAATACTTCCGCGACAACCATATCCCGTGTGATGTATTGGGTATCGAACCTAAATGGCAAACCGCAGCCTATTCCTGCTCATATGTTTGGGCAAAGGACTTTTTTCCCGATCCCCCAAAGTTTATTGCCACCATGAAGGAGCAGGGGTTTCAGGTAAATTTATGGGAACATGCTTTTGTATCACCTAAATCTCCACTTTATGAACCTTTGAAAACCAAGTCGGGTAATTACCTGGTATGGGGCGGATTAGTACCCGATTTCGCCGATAGCGCAGCAAGAGGGATTTTTGCCGATTATCATGATGAGACTTTTGTAAAACAGGGGATCTCGGGCTTTAAAATGGATGAGTGTGATAACTCCAATATCGCTTTTGGAAGCAACTCGTGGAGTTTCCCCGAACTTAGCCAGTTCCCGTCGGGCATTGACGGTGAGCAGATGCACCAGCTTTTCGGCTTGCTGTATCAAAAAACCATATATAACATTTATAAGCGCTCAAACAAGCGCACGTACCTTGATGTGAGGGCCTCCAATGCTTTCGCATCGGCTTATCCCGCCGCTTTGTATAGCGATACATATGATCATGACCAATATATTAAAATGATACTTAATTCTGGTTTTTCGGGCATGATATGGTCCCCGGAAGTAAGGGAATCTAATTCGATAAAAGATTTTATGCGTCGCAGTCAAACGGCGGTGCTGTCGGCACAAACACTATTTAATTCCTGGTACTTGCAAAACCCGCCATGGTTACAGATCAATATTAAAAAGAACAATAATGGTCAATTAATGGACAATGCAAAGCAAATTGAGGCCGATATCCGGAAACTATTCGAATTTAGAATGAGCCTCATCCCATATTTGTATAATGCATTTGCTGATTATCATTTTAAAGGGATACCTCCGTTTCGTGCATTGGTTATGGATTATCCTGAGGATAAGAACACTTTTAACCTCGCGGATGAATACCTGATAGGTGAGGGTATCCTGGCCGCACCGTTAACGGAAAAAATGGATGAAAGAAAGGTTTATTTACCGGCAGGTATCTGGTACGACTTTAATACCAACCAAAAATATGAGGGTGGCAAATCTTATATAGTAAAAACAGGCCTTACCGAACTGCCGATATTTATCAAAGAAGGAACGATACTTCCTTTGGCGAAGCCGGTCACTAATGTAACAGGAAACACGGTATTTGAAATTACCTGCTACGTATACGGCGAGAAAAGCACTACAGCGACCTTGTTTGAAGACGATGGCGTAACTTTTAATTATGAAAAAGAAAAGTTTAATCGGATAACCTTGTTATGGAATAAAAATAAAGGCATGTTTAAACGGAACGGCACATTTAAAAACAAAAGATATGATATAAAAGAATGGCGGCTTATCAAATAATAAATGGCCTGACTATTAGTTAAGTTTTATTGGACCAAAATTTATATCCCCATTTCTAAAACAAAACACATAAAAGATTATCTTAAATATCGCAACGTTAAAGCCTAAGGTATTTTATGCTTATTCGGAAGCCAAAGCAATTTTGGGTTACGCATTTATTTATTTCTTATTCACCACGGTCGCGCTATTAGTTGCTTAAGTGATGAATAAAGGACAGTGGGTTCAGTCGCTCACAGATCTGTCGCGGCACGAGTGTAATGGGGTAACTCGGACACTCGCATTTTTTGCAATACAACTAATCGTTTTTCGATTGTGACATTGCGCAAAATAATATAGTGTTAAAGAAAAGTTAAGATAAGCGCTACTGTTAATTATGCAAGTTCGAAGGCTTTTATCTGTGGCAAAATTAACAATTAATACAGTCGAATCGAACCCTTTCTAGGCAACATTTTAGGCCGTTCAAAAACTGCAACTGTTCTACCAAATGGTTCGAATTATGTCCAGTCAGAGGAGCAAGGCCCCGCATGTCCCCGGGGCTTTTTTGTGGGTAGACTTTGTGTTTGGTGAAGTTAGTGATGGGCACACGCGGCTCGCGTGCGTCAGCCAGGGTTGAACGGTGCAACTTAGACCCAGCCTATACCGGCAGGTATTTATTGACTATTTTTCCATTTTTGTAAGCGGTTGAACTATCTAATTTCAGTGCTTTTTGCTCCTTAAAAATTGAAAGCCCGCTCCCGATAGCAACTGGGTTCCTGAAAATAAAATATTCATCAATAAGGTTCTGGCTGATCAGCGAACTTACAAAATTGGCGCCGCCATAAACAATAATATCTTTGCCCGGTTCTTTTTTCAGCGCCTGTACTGCAGCAGCCAGGTCGCCGTTTTCCACTTCCAGGTTCCTGCCGTTGATGGCGGTTTGTGTGTGGCTGAAAGCAATTTTGCGCATATTTACCATTAGTTGCGCCAAAGGTTGTTCCGGGCTGTCGGGCAGGTTGTCCACCACATTTTCCCAGTGATCGGTGAATCCCCGGGTCATCTTGCGACCCAGCAAAATGGTATCGCAGCTGTCGGCCAGCTCAATTACACGCTGGAATATAGATTCATCCCGTTCGCCGGGTATCCACATCCAGTCCAACTGGCCATCCGGCCCGGCTACAAAACCATCAAGGGTCATTTGTACCTGTAATTTTAATTTTCGCATAGCAATTGTTTTTAAAAAGTGATTGTGTTTCTTTCTATCAAATATCTGCAAATAGTCCATGATATTACGGGTATGATCACGACAAAACAGGGGGGTGATTTGCGCAAAAAATAAGTGAGAAGGATAGTATATATGTAAGCCTTAGATTGAAGATCTTGTTCAAGATATAGCGTAAGACAAATAAGAGATGGCTTTTTATAAAGGTATACCGAATAGCTGCGCGTGTAACAGAATGATACCCGGATAAGCCATCGGGAAGGTAACGATGAAATCGTTAAGCCCCATTAATATGGAAGTTGCCAAATGGAACGAAAGCATCAATGCCAGGGTAACGATGAGCAATGATTGAAATGGCAGGCAAAAACTTACAATTACGGCAAGCATCATCACCATAGCGCTATATGAACATGCTTTTTCTATTACCGGGTGTTTTGCCAAAAAACCGGAAACCTTAGGTATGCCGTACGAGTAAGTGCCTAATATGCCGGCTAATACATTGCCTTTTCGCCAATATGGCGATGTGAGTTTCATGATACCCGAGGTAGTATACCCCAATATTACCTGCAGGCCCATAAAATAAATGGATAGTAATTCGCCGGTATTGCTGCTCAGTAAAAAACACAGGCTGTATGATAAGTAGCCAATGAGGCGCACCTGGTCTGATCCGTCTTTGCCGCCGGTGCGTATTTGATACGAATACAGGTTAACCGCGGCAATAAGTACAAAAGGTATCCTGAAATATACGGTATCGTACCCGATGATCAACACAAAGGCCATCACACACAAAACAACCTGGATAGCCTGAACTGCGGCCCATCTTAAATACTTGCTTTTTACTTCGGTTGTAGGATATACAAAATTTACATATTTCTTCGGCACGCTTAAAAGCTCCGCCCCTGAGACAAAGCCCGATAACAGTAAAATAGAAACGCTGATCTTGTAATACAGGTGCAGGTTATGCATGGTTATAATTTTTGATATGCCGAGGCAAAAATGACATCGGTTATTTGTATGGTTTCTACTCCTTCGGCAGCTACAATTGCAAACCTGATGGTTGCTTCTTTATCCTTAATATGGTCAACTATCAGCATCAGTATATTCAGGTAATTTTCAGAGATTAGGATAAAATCTTTATTATCCTCGGCCAGGTTATTAAATTCGGCGATCAAAAAGTTAAAACAATCGATCATACCCTTGTTATAATATTTAAAAGGGTTCCAGAAAATCCTCTGTAATGAAAAATATTTATAAAGGGGCACTTCCAACCACTCTTCGCTCCCAATTATTTTATAAACAAGGCGATAATCATTCACCATTGGTCTTGGCGCAAAGAAAGAATAGTTAGGCAACAGATGCAGTATATCAAACTTTGCAAACTTGCCCTGCAGGCTTTTTACCTGGTAAAAAACACTTGCTATAAAAAATATAGCAAGTGTTGTAATAACAAACCAGACCATTACTTTAATTTAAAGCTTCTTTTCTGATCATAAGGAGCTGTTGAAGTGTTAAGGCCTCAACGCTGTTATTTTTTAGTCTTGAAGCGATGTTTTTTGTCATTTGAGCAGTTTTTGGCGGGTTTGCCAGTGCAGCTCCATCAGCCCCATCAGTAACAGCAGCGGTAATCGCACTTAGCACTGCCGATTTATTCGCAGTAACAAAATGTGCAACCCGAGTAGCCGCAGTTTTAGCATCATGGGCAACGTACGTAGCCGCAGTTTTAACATCGTGGGCGACATTCGTGATAATATTCGTAGCCGCAGTTTTAACATCATGGGCGACATTCGTGGCAATATTTTTAGCAGCAGTTTCAACATCATGTACCGCGGTCATAATAAAACTGATAAATCCGCCGATCACGGGTTTGTCAACAAGCATACTTTCGATCAGCTGGTCAACATCGGCCAAGGCCGATACATTTAAATTGGCTTCTTTTAACTTCATAATAATTTGTTGGTTTAGGTTAATGACTACTCTGTTAGATGCTTTTCGTCGTCCGCATTTATTAATTGTGATATTTTTTATTCAGAGTTGAAAATCTTTCTTTGATATATAAGTATATATTTATAATCATTTAAAAAACTTACAAACAATGTTTTATGAATATATAAACATACGGGATTGATATGAATTATAGAAAATAATTATATTAAAATATCACAAAGAAATTTTTCTTTAATAAATTTACCACCACCACTACAGCCACTAATATTAATATGGTAACCATCATACTTTTAAATGGGACATCCAGCGCCGGGAAATCGAGCATTGCATATAAAATACAAGAGTTTGGTGAGCTGCCTTATCTGCATGTAAAGATGGATACTTTTTTAAGGATGGCTCCTTATGATCACATTCGTCGCCGGGAAACATCAAATTTGATCATTAAGGGCTTTCATAACAGCCTTGCCGGATTGTCTATAGCCGGAAATTGCCTGGTGATAGATCACGTTTTCCAAGAGCAGGAATGGTTTCTTAATTGCCTTAAGGCTCTCAAAGATCTGAGGGTTTATTTTATTGGGGTGCATTGCGACCTGGAAACGCTTAAGCAAAGAGAGATCAACAGAGGCGACCGCTCTATTGGCACCGCCGAATATCAATATGAGCGTGTACACGCAAAAACCACGTATGACTTTGAGGTAGACACGGCAAACGCCACTGCCGAAACGTGTGCGCAGGCAATATTGAAATATGTTACCGAAACAGCACATCCGCTTGCCTGGGAAAAATTGCTTGCCGAAAACAATATAGAATAAATATCATTTTTCGCGGAGAACTTTGGCAAAATCAGTCAATTTTTGGAGCGTTGCTGTTGTAATCTTTGTCTGTTACTTTTCCTAACCATACAACGCTTCTCTTATCCATATTCGGGCTTAGAGCGATATGTGTCATGAATCTGCCTGGCGAGGCTCCATGCCAGTGGATCACATTTGGCGAACATTTAACAATGTCGCCTTTGTGCAGCAGCTGAATTTGTTTGCCTTTTTCCTGGTAATAACCCAGCCCGCCAGTTATCAGAAGTATTTGCCCCGAAGGATGTAAGTGCCAATTTGACCGGGCTCCCGGCGCAAAGGTTACATAGCCAATTTGGGTGTTATAGGCCTTATCTGTTGGAACGAGCATATTTAGCCATACATCACCTGAAAAATTGTTGCTGGCAATTTTATCGCCTTTGTTAAATATTCCTTGCTGAATACTTACTACAGGTTCCGAATGGATAGATGTAGTTGCTGTTTGGCCGAACATTTCATCTAAAATTTTAGCCGCACTATAGCCTTCCTCCCTGCCTATTTTTGTGTATAAGGCAGATGCAACCGCCCTTAACTGTTGTTCTGTAAGACCGACATTTTTGCCAACATTGAGGTGGCCACGGAGCTGACTTTCTACCCCTCCCAGGCTGGCTAATGCAGAAATTGTTGAAATCTCGCGGCTTTGGTAATCAAGGTTATCCCGGCTGAATATATCGGCAAAAAGATGTTCTTTCAGGAATGTATATATACAACCACTGTTGGCCAGGTCGTTAAAGTTTCACGAAAAGCAAACGGGAAAATCAAAATTGATAAAGTTTGGGCGGTTGTGGATTGTGGCTGGTACGTAAACCCGGATATTATACATGCCCAGGTAGAAGGATCTGTTCTGATGGCGCTTGGTGCGGCAACCATTCATCAGATTACTTTTAAAGACGGATTGGTAGAGCAACGAAACTTTCTACGACTATTTAATGCCAAGAATTACCGATATGCCTCCGGTAGAGGTGCATGTTATGGAGAATGATGCAAACGCTGGCGGTGTTGGTGAGCCGGGACTTCCGCCGTTTGCACCCGCGCTAACTGAAGCGATATTTGATCTGACGGGTAAACGAATACGAAAGCTTCCATTCGACCTTAATAAGTTATAATGTTTGCGGCCAAGGAATGGGATAAATAGACAAGTTAACTATATCAAGCCAAAGGCAGCCCCAATTAATAGGCTGCCTTTTGTTTAATATTACTAAATGCAGTAATCGAAACTTCAACAATGCTCACGATTTCCTTGAACACAATTCTATTTTACAGATGCCGCGGGCTTTACAGTATGCCAAACATTGATGGTATTATGTTTACCTTCTATAACAACTTTATAAAAAGGTTGATTTAGCAAACCGGCAGAACTGTAGTTGAATTTTTCTGCGCCGGCAGATGGTGTACTAATCAATTTGTAAATATCCTTTTTACCTTCTTTTGCATGGTTTGTATAAGTAATATAAACTTTCAGCTTTTCCGTTTTGGTAAATGCTTTCCATTTCAGGGTAAATCCCTTTGCGGTGTTTTCCAGTCTGGCATTGCTTACTGATACCGGGCCTACGATGGGTACGCCATCAAGCTCCCTTTTAACCGGAACAGGCAGATTGATATTTAAATAACTGGCAGCTGAGGGCAATATGTCTACAATGCCGGGTTGAGAAGCTTTAAAATATGCGTTGGTGACCGGGTGGTTTAAAATAAACCAGGTGGTTCTTTCGCGCTTGCTTTGGTCGCCGTGTCCTGAACCTGTTAACGAGTCGCGGCCGTGATCTGTGGTGATCAGCAGCAACCATTTTTCTTTATAATTTGCCTCGCGGAAATGAATGGCAGCTGCAATTTTTTTCATTTGCTCATCCAACAAGCCTATGGCTTTATCGTATTCCTTCCCTGTGCCTTTGCTGTGGCCCACATCATCTGTATATTCAAGGTAGATCCATGACAGATCCGGTGCTTTTGCCCGGATAACTGAATCTGCGCAACTTACAACATGCTCGTCTATATGATGCAGGTAAAGGCTGGCCTTATCGTGCGGGAACGCGATGGTATCTTTTTCGTAACCGTCATAAACATAATCTACAGACAGGTTGCCTGTTTGCGGCAGGCCTGTTCCTAATAACATTTTCCGGTTTTCTACCCAGGTAGAAAATATGGCAGTGGTGCCGGTTGGTTTTGCCGTTTTAAATATCCGGAAAATGGTAGGGTAATTGTAATTAGGGTGCTGGTTGTCATTATCCCACACGTTATGTTTATAGCCCCATGTACCGGTTAACATATTGTTGTACCCTGGTGCCGATATGGTAGGTGTTTCTGTATAAGTGCCTTTTGTGCCGCCAACATGTGCCCTTGTATAGGCACCCTCTTTAATGATCTGCTGCATGGCAGGGGGGCGCAGGCGTTCTATCACATCTGCCGGGATCCCATCTGCAATAACAATTACAACTTTGGGTTTAAGCTGGGCGAATGTGGCCAAGCTTAGCATTACTAAAATTAAAGTGTTTATGATACGCATATATGTTGTTTTTAGGTGTTAAGTAAAATCATGAAATGTTTCCGCGGGTCAAAAGTAGATTCCCTGCATTAGCAAATTGTTAAGGTTATCATTTAATCTTCCTGGTTATCTCCATTTTCGTTAATCTTGTTAAATTAACCTAACATTATGAGGCAAATTATATTGGCAAGTATGGGCTGGCTGGGTGTGGTTTTATGCACAGTGGGCTATCTATTATTAAGTATGAAAGTGATAAAAGCCGAATCGCTCGGCTTTCAGTTATTGAATATTGTAGGTGGCCTGTGTTTGGTGGCCACCGCTGTTGATAGCGACGATATGCCAAATGCAGTAGCTAACCTGCTATGGATGTTTATTGGGGTTTATGCCCTGGGCCGTCAGTTACGAACTCAAAATACCGCCCGAACCAATTGATTGATCTATCCCCAAAATTTGATAGGCTTTGTTCTTATAGTAATCAAGCCTTTCTACATAAGCCTTTTTGTCACTCTCCAGCGAAAGGTAAAAATAAGCGCCATCTACCAGTACAAAAATCAGATCGGCGGCTACTTTGGGGGCGGGGACGTTTAATAACTGTTTTTCGTTGCATCGCTCTATCATTGATGCCAACGCAAAACGAAGAGAATCCAGAATGGTCTTGTACTTTGCTTTAATTTTTTTCTCTCGGAATGCCAGCGCGTAAAAAGTATAAAACAATCCGTCGTCGAATAGCAAATTCCATTTTTTTGAAAAAAGCATTTCAATGGTTTTTTGCAGATCGGTAAGCGTAACCGCTTCTTTATTTTTAATGGTGTAGATGAGCAGGTACCTTTCGAGTATATGATCTATTAACGCATACGTAAGATCTTCCTTTGTTTCAAAATAATGACTTACAAGGCTTGGATTAATATCCATCACCTTTGCTATTTTGGCTATAGAGGTATTTTCGTACCCTTCTTTTTTAGCAACCTTATAGAAGGTCTTTATAATTTCTAATTGTCTTACCTCTTTAAGACTCTTTCTACCCATATTAATTTTTATCTAAAACTATCAAACTATTCAAAGATAATCTTATTTTTAAATTTAATAAATTGATTGTATGTTCAATTAATTTATTAATTGAACGCTAACCTAAAGGTAACATGATAAACGGAACTTTAGCCTCGATTCTGATAGTACAACATACGGAAATTAAAATATGCTAAATCTTAATTAATTATGAAAAAACAAATACTATTGATTTGCTTCATGCTCTTTGTTGCAAAAAGTTTCGCCCAAAATATCACCATTGGCGGTGTGGTTTTGGATGCGGAAACCAAGGTGCCTGTTTCATCGGCTAATATCGGTGTAAAAGGTACAAGCCAGGGTACTACAACAAACATGGAAGGTAAATATTCCCTTGCCAATGTAAAGCCAAACGCCGTTTTGGTTTTTTCTTTTGTGGGATATAAGCCGGAGGAAATTACACTTAATGGGCAAACACAATTAAATGTAACCCTAACCCCCGACTATGGTAATCTTAACGAGGTGGTAGTTGTGGGTTTTGGTGCTAAGAAAAAAATAAACATTGCAGGCGCTATCGATCAAATTTCGGGGAAACAGCTCGAATCCCGCCCGGTATCAAACGTATTGCAGGGCTTGCAGGGCGCCAGCCCGGGCCTGAATATTACCTATCCCGGTGGTGCACCAGGTACGGTTCCTGTAATTAACATCAGAGGCTTTACATCTATTAACGGAGGGTCGCCATTAATTGTAATTGATGGTATCCCCGGAACTAACGATGATATGTTGCGGTTAACCCCTTCAGATATTTCATCTTTCACGGTATTGCGTGATGCGGCATCGGCTGCTATTTACGGGGCAAGGGCTGCTTTTGGGGTTATCCTTATCACAACTAAGCAAGGTTCTATAGGGCATCAAACCATCAGCTACAATGCGCTTGCCTCATGGGGTAAAACTACCATATTACCGCAGCCAATAACCGATCCCTTTATCTATTCAAAAGTGCTCGAAACCTCTACAAATAATACCCCGTGGGATTATGTAAATTATAGTGATGAATGGTACAAATGGGCTAAAGAAAGATCAGATGATCCGTCTATCGCTGATACACGGTTAGATCCGGCCGATCCAACCAAATGGGCGTACATGGGTAACAACAACTGGTATAAATATTTTTTTAATGATGCCAGCTTATCACAAAACCAAACACTAACGCTTTCGGGCGGGGCTACAGTAAATAATACACCTTTAACCTATTATCTATCTGCAAATTATACCAAAGAAAACGGCCTCAATAAACTTTCAGATGATTTCTGGAACCGTTATGGCCTGAGGTCGAGGATTGGGTTTTCGCCTTTAAAATGGCTTAAAGTAGATAATAACCTTAATATCTACGAAACTAAACGCGCGCAGCCAACCACTAATATCACAGATATTTATTACCTGCAACCAACAGATGTAGCTAAAAACCCGGATGGCACCTGGGCCAATACGGCAGCCGGCAGGCTTGCAGCGAGGTTGGTTGATGGCGGGAGTAACCTCCAAACCATGTTTGGGTTTCAAAATATTACCAGCGCCACCGCCTCATTTTTAAATGGAGATTTAACTGTAAATGGCGATGCTTCATTAAAAAGAGAATTGTGGAAGTATCATGCTGATGCCAATACATATAATATTGGATTTGGGCCGGATGATATACGGCAGGAAGGTGGTACAGGATCTGTAACCGAAAATAATGGCTACCTGTATAACAATGCGTTCAATTTATATACCACCTATAAGAAAACCCTTGGCGACCACTTTTTTAGCGCCATGGTTGGTTATAACTCTGAAGATTACAGCTATTCAACCATCAATGCATCAAAAGATGGGCTTATCTCACCTTCCCTACCTTATTTGGGGTTAACCAATGGTACGCCTTCGGTGGGCGCAAGTTATTCGGCGTATGCTACTACCAGCGTGTTTAGCCGGTTAAATTATACTTATAAA
This sequence comes from Mucilaginibacter sp., assembly GCF_028288105.1. Classification (GTDB taxonomy): domain Bacteria; phylum Bacteroidota; class Bacteroidia; order Sphingobacteriales; family Sphingobacteriaceae; genus Mucilaginibacter. The sequence continues at coordinate 50,368 of NZ_JAQBOI010000090.1, forward strand.
GGCAGGTATATATTAGAGGGCACCGGCAGGTATGATGGTTCTTCCCGCTTCCCCACAGAAAGGCGCTGGGGCTTTTTCCCGTCTGCATCTGCAGCCTGGATAGCAAGTGCCGAAGACTTTTTTAAACCACTGGCCCCTGTGGTATCTACATTTAAATTACGCGCATCATATGGCGACCTTGGGAACCAGGAAGTTCAAAACTTTGGCTATATACAATCATTGGTGCCGGGTGCTTCGAACTATTTAATAGGCGGCAATAGCCAAAGTCCGATCATTAATGGTGCCCCGGGGTTATTTGTTGATCCAAATACTTATACCTGGGAGAGGGCATCTACCTTTAATATGGGTACAGATATTGGCCTTTTTAACGATAAATTTCTGGTAGGGTTTGATTATTATATCCGCAATACCAGGGGGATGCTTACAGCAGGGCAGGAATTGCCTGGCGTGCTTGGAACTATTGCTCCGGCACAAAATGCGGCAGATCTAAGAACCAAAGGCTGGGAATTATCTGTAACGTACCAGGACAGGTTCACTTTAGCATCTAAGCCTTTTAATTTCACATCAAAGATATTCCTTTCTAACTCCGATTCGGAGATCACCAAATTCCAGAACGATCAGGGGCTTTTTTCAAGCAATTATCGCGTAGGCCAAAAAATTGGAGAGATATGGGGATTGCAAAATGATGGTTTATTCCAGAACCAGGCCGAAATAGATAAGCTTGATGAATCGGCTATTATACCATGGGGCGCTTTAAGCATTGTTAATGGATGGCCAAAATACAAAGATCTGGATGGCAATGGTAAAATTGAAGCAGGGTTAAGTTCAAAGGATCCAAAAGACTTAAAAGTTATTGGTAATAGTGCCGATCATTATAGTATCGGGACTAATATAAATATGGATTGGAATGGAATTGATCTTTCGATATTCTTGCAAGGGGTATTAAAAAGAGATTTTTACCCACATAATTATTTGTTCTGGGGGCCGTATCAGCAACCTTACGCTAATATATACCCGTGGAACCTTAATTACTACCGTGCCACCTCTGATTCGCCAGAGCAAAGGGCTCAGTATTCCAAATCTTATATCGCAGCAGGCTTGGCCGATGCAAATCCTAACTCCTATTACCCTGTATTGCAGTCATGGCTGGCCGATGCCAATTATGGTTCGGGATTAGATATTCCTCAAACAAAGTACCTTTTAAATGGCGCTTATTTAAGAATTAAGAACGTTTCGGTAGGTTATACATTCCCTTCTAAAATGAGCAAGCGTTTCGGCATAAGCCGCCTGCGGATCTTTGCAACCGGCGATAACCTTTATGAATTCTCGGCTATAAAGAAATATATAGACCCCGAAGCCGTAAATGCAGGTGCAAGCGCCATGGCGTATCCATATCAGCGTAAATATGCACTTGGCATAAACTTAGATTTTTAATTATTAAGCGATTTAACAATCATTAAAAAATTAGTTATGAAGAAATATACTATATATATCCTATTTATTGCGGTTGCATTTACTGCCTGCAAAAAAGACGCCCTCGACCGTTTCCCGCAAACGGCTATCTCGCCAAATCTTTTCTTTAATACAGAAAGTGACCTATCGTTATACGTTAATGGTTTGCTTTCACTGCCCGACAGGAATACCTACCTGAACGATCAAAGCAGTGATAACGTTGCAACTACCGCTAACGTAGAAGTGAAAAATGTGATGGCAGGCAGTGCCAACTCACAAAATATTACCTCAGGCTGGGATGCGGCCAGTTGGAGCAAATTACGTGACATCAATTACTTTTTAGAAAATTATAATAAAGCCAAAGTAACGGCCGAGATAAAAAATCATTATGTAGGGCTGGCTAAATATTACCGGGCAGTATTTTACCTTGATAAAGTTAAACGCTTTTCGGATGTACCCTGGTTTTCGGGCACTTTAAACCCTGGTGATAAAGATCTATATAAGGGCCGCGACCCAAGGGCGCTGGTTATAGATAGCGTGATGGCCGATCTGGATTTTGCTTATCAGCATGTACGGGAAGATGTCCCTACGGGTACACCTGGAAAATGGGCGGTGGCTGTATTTTATAGCCGTGCCGCGCTTTACGAGGGCACTTATCGTAAGTATCATTCAGAACTAAATTTAGCAGGTACTGCAAATAGTTTTCTTGAAACCGCTGTTAAAATAGCCGGCGACATAATGGGTTCAGGGAAATTTACTATTTATAACACCGGAAAACCCGATCAGGATTATGCTGCTTTGTTTAACAGCCAGGACCTTACCGGGAATGAGGAAGTTGTTTTGGCTAATATTTTTGATTTGAGTAAGAATAGAAGCCAGAATGTGAATTCGGTAGTTTTTGGCGATTACGAACAGGCTCCGGCTAAAGATCTGATGCAAAGCTACCTGATGAAAGACGGCAGCCGTTTTACAGATCAGCCAAACTATACTAAACTTGGCTTTGTAAAAGAATTTGAAAACCGCGACCCACGGCTTGCTCAAACAGTAGCCTACCCGGGATGGGTTAGAAGTCCTGATAAACAACCTTACATCCAAAGTTTAAACAAAAATTTTACAGGCTATCACCAACTAAAAGGATACGTGAACAGCACTGAGGAAGCTACTTTAAATGGTGTTGATTTCCCGGTATACCGATATGCGGAAGTGCTGTTGAACTACGCCGAAGCATTGGCCGAACTGGGTACACTAACGCAACAACAACTTGATGCATCGGTGAACCTGATCAGAAAAAGGGCTGGCATGCCTGATCTTAATATAGCGCAGGCAAATGCATCCCCGGATGTATTGTTGCAGCAACAATTTGGCAATATCGGTTCAAACGCCGGTGTGATCATTGAGATAAGAAGAGAGCGCAGGGTTGAATTTGCATTTGAAAACACCAGGTATGATGACCTGATGAGATGGAAAGCCGGGAAATTATTAACCAAAAGCCCGGAAGGAATGTATTTCGCAGGTTTAGGGAAATATGATCTGACCGGTGATGGGGTAGAAGACATTATTTTGATCGACGGATCCTTAAGCATCCCGGCCGAAGATAAAAAGGAAAAGAACTCGTTAGGGGTAAAGTTGGTTTACTACCGCACAGGTACAATTGGTTCTGATGCTACCGTGTATTTGAAAAATGTTAATACCGGTAGTAACATGGTAACCGAATCGGCAGTGCGCGATTTTCAGGAGCCTAAATATTATTACCGCCCTATACCACAACAGCAGGTAATATTAAACCCAAATCTTAAACAAATATTCGGCTGGTAAAAGGCACTACGCTTTATATTTTATGATACAGAATAAAATGATGAATTTAAAAAGAAGATCTTTATTAAAGGCAGCAGGCTTAGCCACCGGTATAATAGTAACCAGCGGGCTGCCTGCCCTGGCTTCCGTTAGTGGTAATGAAGAAAAAAAAGGTAAAAAATTAGCCCTTACCGTAGCGCATATTACCGATGTGCATATCAGTGATGGCCAAAACGCACCAGAAAGGTTTAAAAAATGCCTTAGGGAGATCATAACTAAGCGCAAGCCCGATTTTTTCCTGAACGGAGGTGATTCTATTAATGATGCATCTTATGATAATGTAATACGCGACCAGGTTACAAAGCAATGGAAGGTTTGGGATGATTGCATGACCTTGCTTGACAAATATGAGGTGCATAGCTGTATTGGTAATCACGATTCATGGTGGAAAGCACCTTCAAAAGAGGATGAAATGTATGGGAAAGAATATGCGGTTAAACGATTGAAAATTCCGAACCGGTACTATAGCTTCACCAAAAAGAATTGGCATTTTATTGTGCTTGATGGAAATAACAGCAAAATTTCCCTGGATGAAGAGCAGTTTACCTGGCTACAGGCCGAATTGGAAAAGATCCCTGCATCTGCGCCTACATTGCTCATGTCACATTATCCTATCCTGGGTACTACACAGGTGCTGGTAGGCGGTGGCCATTCAGATTGCAAAAAGTTAAAAGATCTGTTTTACAAGCACCGCGATAAGGTAAGGGTGTGTTTAAGTGGCCATAACCATTTATCTGACCAAACGCATTATAACGATGTTTTATATTGCTGCAATGGGGCTATGAGTGGTTTTTGGTGGGGCAAAGGCGATAAGGAATCAGCTGGTCCGGGTTATTATCTGGAAACCCCGCCGGGTTATGCAATGCTTAATTTGTATGAAGACGGAAGTGTTGAAAACGAATATTTCCCGCATTCTTATTAAGAAGCGGGAAATATCCATTTATTACTCATCAGCACTCAAAACAAAACCCCGCACGTCCGCGGGGCTTTTTTGTTTATATGATTTATACGGGTATCAGATAATTCAAAAAATATTTAACACTCACAATTGTCCTTTCCAGCTTGCAATTTGCCTGCTTCACTCAGAAACTGCTCAAAGTTTCAACCGGTAAATATCAAATTTGGTCTTAAGAAAACACTTAAACTAAAAGATCATGACATTAAAAAATGCAAAACGAATTTATTGGACAGGCACTGTATTAACCTCCTTATGGTTTGGTGCAAGTGGATTTTTTGAACTGACCAGGAATCCAATTGTTTGGAACATCACCTTACAATTAGGTTACCCCGCCTACTTTATTTATGTGCTGGGTATCGCCAAACTATCAGGGATCATCGTTCTTTTAATTCCCGGCAAACTGTTGCGGTTAAAAGAATGGGTATTTGCAGGAGTATTTTTCGATATCATCTTTGCCTTTGCCTCCAAACTGAGTGTAGTTGGCCCTTTAGGTACTGTCGATGCCATTATTGCGTTCCTGATGGTAAGTATAACTTACCTTATGTTTCGGAAAATATACCGGGCGACCTATCTTAATCCTTCGGCTGGCATATAACAACGCGATTATGCAGTTGGGCGGATGAATCGATTCGAAAAACACCGCAACTTAGTATAAAGCCCCGCACATCTGTGGGGCTTTATGCCAGGTATGGATTTATAATTTATCCCCTTTTATTAGCACTACTGATTCTATTGACTGTTCTTTAAGGTGAATGAATCTTTTTCTGTCCTCGTCATTCATGAAATTTTCAAGATCCTGTTCACTTGTAAATTTAACCAGGTGAATTTCATAGGGTTGTTCAACACTGCTTTCAATAATAGCTTTCTCATCCGGCCTTACCCTAAGAAGCAGTTGCCCGTTATATTTCGAAATAATAGGAATAGCAATATCCTCAAATTGGTGGAAAATTGCTTCTTGCCCCTCCCTGATGTAAATAAGTTGTGTTATGTATAGCATAATAATTAAAGATTATTCTTTTATCAATATAAAGCTATGAAAACAAAAGGATTAGGCTTATAAACTATATAAAAGAATAAATGCTAAGTGCGGGATTTAAGTGTACCTTACATCAATTTGGAAATCATCTTCAACGAACTCATTGATAGTTATCTGGCTACCAATGTAGGTACAGTTAAAAACTTTCTTAGTCAGGCGTTATCTGCACATTTAGTAAACAACATCAGCGCGCTTTATGCGGGCGATAAGCTACTTGCCGCCGGCACTGGGAACAAGCAACTGGTAAACCACGATAAACTGATACGCAGTGATAAAATTTACTGGCTCGACCGCATACATAACGATGTTTATGAAAACGATTTTTTTGATTTAATGGATCGCTTTGTTAGCCACCTCAATAGCAGCTGTTATGCGGGTATTACAGGTTATGAGTTTCATTATACGCTTTACGAAAAAGGAAGTTTTTACAAACGCCATATAGACAATTTTAAGCAGAACGGTACAAGGGCGTTCTCTATGGTCATTTATCTAAACACTGAGGTTGACGGCGGGGCCTTGCGCATCTACCATGGAAATGGATCGCAGGATATTACACCAAATGCCGGTAAAAGTGTGTTTTTTAAAAGTACCGAACTGGAACATGAAGTTTTGGTTACCCAGTTGCCACGAATGAGTATTACAGGGTGGCTAAAAGTTGGTTAACCCCGGGTAATAATTATGAAAAACGGCCATGCATTTCTGCATGGCCGATAAAAAGTTAATTAACATCAAACCAGAGTTTGGTTGTCAGCGCATCGGCGCCCTGACTGGCTACCGCAGCATTATAACTCGCTCCGTTTAACGATTGCTCCGTTCCCGGATAAATGAACCTGACTGGAATTTTCCCCCCAAGTGTACCTGCAACAGCCGGCTGTAGCTGCGGGTAATCCAGCCTCCGCCATTCAGCAAAAGCTTCCAGTCCCTGGCCAAACAGCGCTATCCATTTCTGGTCGCCGATAGATTTTTTGTAGTTTGACGGATCGTACTGCACAGCGGGTGATGCCAGGTAAGTGTTAACCGTGGCATCGGTAATTCCATACTGTTTTAACGAAGCCCCAATTGCCTGTTTGTATAAATCTGCCGCGTCTTCAGCGGTAAAGCCGCGTGCGGCAGCCTCCGCTCTGTCAAACAATACTTCGGCATAACTGATGATCACAGCGGGAGCGTTGGGCGCTAAAAAGTATGTGCCCGGTTTAGAGGTTTTTGTAAAGCCATAAGCACTCGCATCCCCTACTAACAAACCATTAGGTAACCCTACATAAGTTTTAGGGGTTGCATCTTTAGTGGGGCTGGCGTATATAGGTAAGCGGGGGTCATTAAGCTCAAATAATTTATCTACTATTGTTTTGCTGATACGGTAATCATCCCTGGTATCAAACAAGTTGCTTATTGGGTTTTGATTAGGGGATGTGGAATATACCAGCTGGGCAATCTCGCTATTATCGCTGATGTAACCACTTCCTTCTGCCTGTATATCTGCTAAAACCTGTTTTGATTTTTCAGGTTCGCGGTCGGCTATTCGTAAAGCAATACGTAAACGTAAAGAGTTGGCAAATTTTTTCCATAAGCCAATACCATTAGCTTTACCACCATAAATAATGTCGCCGCCAATTGCGGGGCCTGACGTATTTAAAGATGCCTGTGCAGATTTCAGATCCTCTAATAAAGCAAAGTATACGTCTTTTTGTTTATCATAAGCTGGTGTAAGGTATTCTTTAATGTTTGTTGCCTGTGTATACGGAATATCGCCGTAAGCATCTGTTAATAAAGTAAAAACCCATGATCGTAATACCAGTGCCACACCTTTATAATTGGGGTTTGATTGTTCATCGGCTAACTTAATTAATTGATTAAGATTAATTATTCCCTTCGTATAAGCTGTATTCCATAGGTCCTGAAAGGAAGTATTTGTATATATATATCTGTCAGGATCGGTATACTGTATTTTAGACCAGTTTTGCACAAACAGTAAACTCGCATCCATATTATTAGATGTTCCCCAATAAGTATCGGCAATGTTTTTTGTTATGCCTGTTAACAGGTAATCTGGCTGGGCGGTTTCTGATGCATTTGGATTTCGGTTGATCTCTTCCAGATTTTTTTTGCAGGCTGTTACAGATAGTAGTAATGCGCCGGACAATATGATAGTTGAATATTTAAATTTCATGATTTTAGAATTTAAGATTGATGTTAAACCCAATGTTACGTACAGTTGGCAGCGTTAAATCTTCCAAACCCTGTGCGTTACCGGTATTGAAAGCTGTTTCGGGATCGATGTTAGGGACATTTTTATGAATGATCCAAAGGTTACGGCCCACTAATGATACCGTTGCCGACTGCAGCCCAATGCCTTTAACCCATTGTGAAGGGAAGGTATAGCCAATTTTAATTTCCCGAAGCTTTACATAAGATGCGCTGTAAATAAAGGCTTCATCAACATTTGTAAAGCCTTTGTAGTACGATTGAGCAGGTACAATGGTGGTATTAGCTGTTCCATCCGCCTTTACTCCTTTAAACACCATCCCGTCGTCGTAAACGGTTTCGCCTGTGGGTGCACCTGCACCTGCGCTTACCTGCACCGCCGGCAAGGATGTGTTATTGTTGGGGTAGTAATAACTTAATCCACCGTTTGCTGTGCCGCGGCCGGGTAGGGTAGACGCTAATACTCCGGTATAAGTGCCGGTGCGGTTAGTATTAGAGTAAATAGAACCACCAATTCGTGCGTCAACTAAAAAGCTTACGTTTATATTTTTGTAGGTAACACTGTTATTGATACTTCCCAACCAATCCGGAGTAAATTTCCCCAAATACTTTTTGGTTGTATTAACAATAGGGGTTCCGTTGGCGCCAATAATTATTTGGCCGGATGCATCGCGAGTATAGGAAGTACCAGAAAGGGTACCATAAGGCTGACCAACTGCTGCCAATACATCAACCGTACGGTTGGTGCCTAAGATATAACTTTGAAGATTTCCTTCATCATAAAGTGATATGACTTTGCTCTTATTGCGGGAGTAGTTTATAGTGACATCCCAGGTAAGATCATTCGTTTTTACAGGTGTTATACCCAACTGCACTTCAAGGCCTTTGTTATTAATGCTGCCACCATTAATTAGCTTGGTGCTGTATCCGGTAGACCCACTAACAAGCACAGCTAATATTTGGTTAATACTGTTGGTATTATAAGCACTCACGTCAAGACGTAACCTATTATTAAAAAAGCCTGCTTCTATACCAGCTTCTGTAGATGTTGTAGTTTCGGGTTTAAGATTTGGATTCAAATCTATTGGGTTTATTGTTTGCTGCGGGTTTGCAATAGGCCCCTGTGGCGTGTTTAAAATAAACGGAGCCGCAAAATTGTAAGTATTGATAAGTTGATATGGTGTCGCCGCTTTACCAACTTTTGACCACCCGCCCCTTAGTTTTAAGTAACTTAATATGTCACTCTTTAAGTCCAGCGCTTCCGAGAGCACTAAACTTCCGTTAACGGATGGATAAAAGTAAGATAAGTTGGCCACAGGCAGGGTTGACGACCAGTCGTTACGCCCTGTTAAATTTAAAAAGGCGTAATTCCGGAACCCAATTTGTGCCGATGCGAAATAACTATAAGTTTTTAGTTTACCATAATAATTAGACGATACCAAAGGATCGCGTGAATTGCTTAAAGTATATAAACCCGCTACTGCAAGCTTAGGCGCTATCTGGTCATTTTGCTCATTTAGAATGGTACTGATGTTACCGCCTATAAAGCCATCGAATGAAAAATCTTGATTTAGCTTTTTTGTGTATTGTAAACGTGCTTCGGTATTGGTCTCGTTAACAGTATAGGCATCTTCTTCATAAGATCCAAAAGGGGTTCCGTTAGTGCCGTACGAAACTTTTATCTTGCGCCTGTCTGTATAATAGTCGGTACCCGTACGGAAGTTAGCAGACAAACCGCTGGCGATCTTATAGTTTAATTCCACGCTTCCAATGATCCTGTTTTTGTGTTGGCCAACAGTATTTTCATAAGCAATAAAATACGGGTTGCTGTAATAGCTGTTGTTCCAGTTAAAGGTGTTGCCACTGGCATCACGATAGTCTTTTAACCTATTAATATCTACTTGCCGGCCAAACCAAGTGAATTGCAGCATGGTACTTGTAGCCCGCCTGCCGTATGCACCAGGAAGGTTGCCCGCGTCATCTTTAATGTAATTAGCGATTGTAGTGATCGTTAATTTAGAATTAGGGCGGAAGGTAGTATTTAACAGGAATGAGTTTCTGCCCTGCGATGAATTTGGTACTACACCGGTTTGGTGCAAGTTGTTATACGATAGCCTGTAATCGAACTTATCGCTGCTTCCTGCAAAGGCGATACCATTGTTTAGGGTAACACCTGTTTTGAAGAAATCACGTACGTTATTTGGGTGCGCCACAAAAGGCACAGCCTCGCCGTTTGAGTAAAACTGCGGAATAAGCCTTCCGTCCAGTGGCGGGCCCCAGCTTTCGTCAACACCATCATTTACACCTCCGCCTTTACCATCTACATAACTGAATTTGCCGTTAGCGCCTTGCCCAAATTGGTTTTGATAATCAGGAAACACCTTTAAAGTAGCAAACGAAGTATTGGAGTTTATGGTAATTCCCAATCCCTGAGCGCCCTTGCCTGTTTTGGTCTTGATCAGGATAACACCTCCAGCTGCACGATAACCATATAAAGCCGCCGCATTTGGGCCTTTTAATACGCTGATAGATTCGATATCCTCCGAATTAAGGTCAGAAATTGCATTCGCGAAATCTCGGGATCCGTTTGTGCCTTGGAACTGCGAATTGTCTACAATAACACCATCCACCACAAATAAGGGTTGGTTATTGCCGGATACAGAGGTTTCTCCACGGATAACGATACGAGACGATCCCATATCGCCCTGGCTGCCGGTAACCTGCACACCCGCTATCTTTCCGGATAATGCATTGATCAGGTTGGTTTCTTTAGCCTCAGAAATATCTTTTGACTTAAGGCCCTGTACGGCATAACCCAGCGACTTTTTATCTTTTGATATATTAAGCGCTGTAACAACAACCTCGTTAAGGGAGTTTGGCGCTTCCAGTAAAACTATTTGGAGGGCTGTACTGCTATTGGTTACCGGAATTTCCTGTGTGGCAAAGCCGATGTAAGACACCCGCAAAACATCGTTAACGTTTGCATTAAGGGTGAACTTACCCAAAACATCTGTTTGGGCACCTCCTGTAGATCCTTTGATCCCAATGCTGACGCCGGGAAGCGGCTGTCCGTCGGATTTGGCGGTTACCACACCGCTTACTTTAACAGACTGGGCGCTAACCGTCTGTATGATGAGGAAAAGCAATAAAATTGCCAATAAGGGTTTGTAAATTTTATTCATGATAATTATTGTAAAGCGTTTAAAAAGTCAATACAAGTACATACAGGCCGGTTTGATTCAAGACAGATACTGTCAAAATCAATAGCCTATTTAAATTGTAAGGAATGAATTGGTAATAATTTCGGGCTTAGCAGAATTAACTAAAACCCTTAATTGCTATAATTAACAGCAACAACACATCGCTGGCATAGAGGTAGCTGTATACAGATCAGCGCGCAGATACGATGTTTTAGCGTAGAACTTACGGTTTTCGGGGTGGGTAGGGTTTGTTTTCATAATTAATATGGTTTGATATATAATTAATCGGCAATGGGAAGAGGAGGCGGATAAACGATATAATGAGTAGCCTATGAGGCATTGCAATATTTGCGAACATTATCTTTTCTGCATTACTGCAGACAGGAATTAGCACCTTTATACCTATGGCGTACAGGTTGCTAAGACATCATAGGGCCTTTCCCTCAGTCTTTCTTGATAATTAATAAGAACTATTTCGATGCAAATATATATTTATAATCTATAAAAACTATAGACATTATATAATTTAATTGTCATATGAAACAGGATCGATTTTTTTTACAGGCATCAATTGCTTTAACAGCCAAACCTGCGCGGTTTAAAGCTGTTGCAATAATTAACCCTGCCAACCGGTTTTTGGATGGATGAGTATTAAGAGAGGGAAAGGTATTTAATCCTTTAAGACATATGGATCGCTGGTTCGACCTACTCAGATCACGCTGTATAAATCAATGATGAAGTATTTGCTGTGTTTCGGCTATTAGAGCCTGCATTAGCTCGGTTGCTTTAGTATGTTTTAGATTAACCGCATTCTGCCCCGACCAAAAATTGATCATATCTGTTTTACCCTGGGCTAATGCTGCTGCTCTTAATGGCCCCATTAAACGGGTTTGCAGCGGGAATGGCAGCACCGCGGTTTCATAATTAACTTCTTCCGAGATCCTGTTGCGGATCATCCTGCCCATGCGGCCGGTTAATGATTTAGAGAGTATCGTGTATTTTGATTCATCGGTAAAAAGCCTTGCTTTGTGAACAGGCGTTGCGCCCGATTCATCGGTAACCAAAAAAGCTGTTCCTAATTGTACGGCATCTGCACCTAAAGTTAACGCGGCTGCAATGCCTTTACTATCTGCAAGGCCCCCGGCAGCAATAACGGGTGTTTTTATCTTGGCCTTCAACTGCTGGATAAGGGCGAAGGTACCGGTTAGAGAATCATGTGCCGGCCTCAGGAATGATGGGCGATGGCCACCTGCTTCAAATCCGGCAGCAACAATAGCATCAACTTTCGCCTCTTCCAAAGCCAGGGCTTCATCAAGTGTGGTGGCTGCGCCTATGGTTTTAATACCCAGCCTGCGGGCTTCATCTAATATCTCTTTTGAAGGAATGCCGAATATAAAACTAAACACGGCTGGTTTGATCTGGAAGATGGCTTCCACCTGTTTCAGGAATTTGGAAGGGATATTGGTATCCAGATCAGGCAAAGGGATACTTAGTTCATCAAAATATGGTTTAAATAGTGTCTTCACCTTTTCCAGGCTTTCAGCCGGGTAATTAATTAAGCTATCATCAACATCCGACACCCATAGGTTGATATTATAGGGTTTGTCTGTTTTCGCTTTTATGGCCTTATCGGCTTCCAGTATCTGTTCGGGGGTAAGGGTGTATGCTCCAAAGCTTCCAAGGCCGCCCGCGTTTGATACCGCGGCTAAAAGTTCGGGAGTTGAAAAGCCTCCACCCATAGGGCCTAACAGAATTGGGTATTTGATGCCTAAAAGCGAGGTTATTTTGGTCTGGTTCCACATGGCTTTAAACATTTACATGAGTTAATAACTTATTTACAATAACCCACGCCCCGTTGATCTTGGTTAAGGAAAGCAGGTCGTAATAATTAAAGTCAAACATAGGCACATGTACTTTAGCGATAGCTATGGAGTTAATAATTTCTATCGACAATATTTCCATGCGTGTTGTTTCGCCCAATTCAAAAGGGCTTTTGCGGTTTTTAACACCATCAAGATATTGATCAAGGCTTTTAAAATATGGTTGCCCATTAATATCGCCACTTACCAGTGCTTGGGGATGAAAGGTACTGCGAAGAAGTTCTACATCACCTTTAAATATACCATTAAAGTAGTTTGATAATACGGCTGCTACAGCCGTTGCATTATCTGCATAATTGCTCATCGTTTTTTATTTAAGGTATGCACCGGGTATATTGTCTCGTTGCATACCTGTTTGTTTATTTAAACTTACCTGACTAATTAACCAATGTGGTGGCCGGATACATGCCCGCCATCTAAGTTGATGATCTCGCCGGTTACAAAATTGCTGCCTGCCAGGTAAAGGGCCAATTCGGCAACATCCTGTGTTTCGCCAATACGGTTTAATAGGTGTAAACCGGCAAGGTCATCAGCATTGCTAACGCCGTTTTTAGCCTGTAAAGGGCTCCTGATAATGCCTGGCGCTATCGCGTTCACCCTAATATTGTTTTTACCAAACTCGGCAGCCAATTGCCTTGTTAAAGCATGAATACCACCTTTGCTTGAAATAGGTGCTGTTGCAGGGAAACCACCAATAGCATGGTCAACCAATACGGTGCCAATATTAATGATAGAACCTTCGCCTTGTTTCAGCATTTGTTTAATTGCGGCCTGGCTGGTAAAATAAGTGCCTTTCAGGTTGATGTTTAAAAAACTGTCAAGGTGTGCTTCATCAACATCTAAAAAGGGTTTTGGTTCAAATATACCGGCATTATTTACCAGTACGTCAACCGCGCCAAAGCGTTCAACCGCGGTATCAACAAGTTGTTGACCTGTTGCCGGGCTGCTAATGCTGCCGGTAACCATGGCTAATTGGTCATGATGACCCAGTTCGTTAAATGTTGCCGTTAAATTATCGCCATTAGCCGAGTTGATGACTACGTTATGGCCGTGTTGTAAGAATAAACCGGCAATAGCTTTACCAATACCTGTTGATGCGCCGGTTACTATAATTGTTTGTTGTTTCATGATCTTTTTTTAAGAATTGTCATTTAAATTATCTTTTAGCTGTTATCCCTTTTTCGCGG
>NZ_JAQBOI010000124.1 GCF_028288105.1 Mucilaginibacter sp.
ACTGCCGAAGCCATGCGCAAGCTGGAAATGGGTGTACACGTATCTACCAAACTTAACCGCAGCCATTTAGTGCATGGCGAAGAAGCTATTATTCTGCCTACACTTTCCCGGAGCGATAAGGACATAATTAATGGAGAGGATCAGTTCATTAGCTGCGAAAACTCAATGAGCGTGGTGCAATCGTCAAAAGGTATTCTGGAGCCGATATCAAAAGACTTGCTGAACGAAACCCAGATAGTTTGCGAACTGGCTAAAGCTACGTTAGGGAGCCGAACTGTTGTTGATTGGGATAAATACGCCAACAGCTATGATGCAGTTCGTGATGCAATAGGACAGGTGATACCGGGCTTTGAAAACTACAACCAGCGTGTACGGCTACCGGGAGGTTTTTATTTACCAAATGGGCCACGCGAAGGCAAATTTGAAACAGAACAGTTTAAGGATAAAGCCCCGTTTACCATTACACAATTACCTGATCATCAAATGGCCGATGATGAATATATGATGACGACTATCCGTAGTCACGACCAGTTTAATACCACTATTTATGGTATGCAGGATAGGTACCGCGGTATTCATAATGAGCGCCGGGTGATATTCATGAATCCTAAAGACATAGCCAAAGCAGGTTTTACGCAGGGCGACAAGGTAGACCTGTGTAACTATTATGATGGCATTGAACGCATTGCCCGTTTGTTTATCATTGTACCTTACAATATCCCCGAACGCAACACCGCAACCTATTATCCCGAAGGAAATGTGTTAATACCCATAAATAGTGTAGCCGAAAAAAGCAATTGCCCTACAAGTAAGCTAGTGTTTATTAAGATAAGGAAGCATGAAGAATAGATAATAACCTTGTCATTTCGAACGGTAGAGAGAAATCTTGTTATTACATGCTTGTAGCCGACCTGCTATTTCGAACAAGATTTCTCCTCGTTCCTCGTTCGAAATGACAGGGGATGCGGCCTATTTGTCCTTATACACCCTCAACAAATCCTCCACCAAAACACCATTGATAGTCATGCCGGTAAGGTTGCAATTGGCTATGGCTACCTTGCTAAGGTTGCAATCAGTTATCGTACTGCCATGCAGGTCGCAATCATCAAATTTCAAGGGGCGTTGTTTGGCGTTGGGGTCGTAATATAGGTGTCCCTCTGGTGGCATACCAATGCTGTGAATGTAGGCGCCACCCATCTGTGCGCCATGTATTTCCAGGTCGCTTAGGTTAGCATCAGATATCTTAACATTTGTAGCCGATACATCGTTCATCTCCAATCCATTAATGCACGACATAGTGATCTTTGAATTCTCAATCCTGGCTTCGTACACATTAAGTTGTTTCGCGCTGTTTATGATCTCTATCAATTCCATAATAGTCATTATTGGTATATTATAAAGGTCGCAAAAATGCAGCCAGTATTGGGGTGTTTTTGCGCCAAAAACAGGGGTATTAACGACTTTTTTTCGCCCCTAAACCGGATTTAAAACGCCATTATTCGCCCCAGGCAGTGATAACCAGGCTCCGGCTGCCACCATAATTGCGGTGCTCGCATAAATAGATACCCTGCCATGTCCCTAAAGCCAGCCGCCCGTTACGGATAGGTATAGTTACCGAACTACCCAGCATAGCAGCTTTCAAATGCGCGGGCATATCATCCGACCCTTCGTCATTGTGGCGATAGTCGGGATCATTTTCGGGTACGGCTTTGTTGAAATACATCTCAAAGTCCTGCCTTACGGTTGGGTCGGCATTTTCATTAATACTTAACGATGCCGATGTATGCTGAATAAATACCTGGCAGATGCCTATTTTTATTTCACCAATTTGCGGCAGAGCATCCACAACTTCGGCTGTAATGATATGGAAACCCCTTTTGCGCTGGTTTAAATCAAGTATTTGCTGAAATATTTTCATTATTGTAAGTAGGTAAGCAAGGTAGTAAAATGCTTGTTCAGTTATTACAACAAGCAAGCAAAAACTAAACCAACAACATAACGCGCGTTGCATGTGCAAATATTTCTTATTACAATTGTTGCATAGTGAAAGTAAAGAGGCGATTAGATACTATCAAAAACAAAACAACCAAAGTAATTGCTTTACAATAAAACCGATATATGAGCATTGAATTAAAACCGGCTGAACTGTACAGAGATAATGTTATAGAACTATTAACTACCGAAAAGCTCCCTACAAGTGACCTCCCGGGGATGCTGAACAACTTTTTTGTAGCGGTAGATAATCAAACCGTAACAGGTGTTGCGGGGCTGGAAGTTTACGGCAATTATGGACTGTTGCGTTCGCTTGCTGTTAACCAAAACTCGCGCGGCAGGGGTATAGCGGCCGACCTGCTTAATAAGATTGAAAGCCTTGCTGCAAACAAAGGGCTTGAAGCTATATATCTGCTTACCGAAACTGCTAAAGATTATTTTGAGCGTAAAGGTTATGAGCATATTGCCCGTATGGATATCCCGGAAGCGGTAAAAGCATCATCAGAGTTTACTCATGTTTGCCCGGAATCGGCAACGGCTATGCAAAAATCGTTGAATTAGTCTATCCTTATCTTAGCCATTACATAGTTAACCACAACGTCGCATCTAATTAGGTTAAATTCATATACTTGTTTTGGCTCCCAGTAATCGTAAAGCCCATCGCGCAGCATTTCTTTGGCGCGGCTTAAGCGTATTTTAACGTTAGATTCGCCAAGGTTTAACGCATCCATCGTTTCGGTTGTACTCATTTCCTGTATCTCGCGCATTACAAACACCATGCGGTATTTTTCCGGCAGATCGGCAACTGCTTTTTCCAGTATAAATTTCAACTCTTTATTCATCAAATTCTTTAGCGGTGTATCGTTATGATGTTGGTTAACGGGTGTTTCCATAAGTACCTTTTGAAATTGTGTTTTTCTTTTTTTATGCAGCAGGCTTTCGTTGATCAGGATCCTTGTTAGCCAGGTGCTAAAGCTCGATTTACCTTTGAAATTTTCCAGCTGTTGATAGGCGTTAATGTAGGCTGTTTGCATAATGTCTTCGGCCTCTTTATCGTCATTAATAATGGCCATACTTATGCGATACAAACGCTGGTTAAATTTGCGCATTAAAACCTCATATAAGTGCTGTTCGCCATTAATTATCCTGTCAACAATCTCTTCGTCGCTTAAATTCATCATACTTTTTGGGTGCTCTAATACAATATAGAGCATTGAAGCGATAAAGGGTTACAAAATATAATTTGTAACCCTTTTTGATCAGCCTTCCTCTAATATTAAAACAAATAGATTAATTATGACAGATAGCATTAAAACAACAGCACAGGTTCAAACAATATTGAAACTGAGTTATGGCATCATCCCGATTGTGGCAGGGGCAGATAAATTTACCAATTTACTTACCGATTGGTCTCATTACTTAAACCCATCGGTTGAAGGTATTTTGCCTTTTAGCGCACACGTATTTATGATGATAGTTGGCGTTATAGAAATTATTGCCGGTGTACTGGTATTTTTAAACCCGCAAAAAGGTGGTTTACTGGTAAGCGCCTGGTTGGTGCTAATTGCTTTGAGTTTGCTTGCAAGTGGCCATTATCTGGATGTAGCCGTGCGCGACCTGGCAATGGCTATAGGGGCGTTTTCTTTAGCTAAACTATCGGGAATTAGCGGTATAAAAGTCTCAGTATAAATCATATGCATAACCTGCCATGTGCAATTAAGTATGGCAGGTTATTTAATTATAGATGCTGAGATATAAATTTTGTAACTTCATAGACTAATGTAAGTCTATACGGTATGACAAAGAAAGAAACCTTTAGCATTCACGGTAAAAACCTGGTTAATAAGATCAAAGAACTTATTGAAGAAGGCAATATTACCAGCATTACCATAAGCGATAAACATGGTAAAGAATTAATGACCTTCCCTTTAGCTGTAGGTGTTGTTGCCGCTGTAATAGCGCCGGTACTTGCCGCGGTTGGCGCCCTTGCCTTATTTGTTGGCGAGTGCAGCCTTGTTGTTGAGCGCGAAGAGAAAGAGGACGAGGGGGAAGTTATATAAGCTTTTTGCTATGCTGTTTTAAGCGTTATAGTGAAGGCCGAACCTTCGCCGGGCTTGCTCTGTACCTGTATAGTGCCGCCGTTTATCTCAATAAACTCCCTACAAAGCAATAAGCCCAAACCAGTGCCACTTTCATTGCCTGTGTCGCGGGTACTTGCATTAGTGAAGTCGAAAATCTCATCCAGTTTATCGGCAGCAATGCCAATGCCAATGCCATTATCTTTTACGGTAATGGCTATAAGTCCGTTTGTTGATGCGGCGCTTATCAACACATCGCCGCAGGCAGTGCGGTAATACGCGATAGCTTCCGCATATTTCTTTTGCCCTGCAAAGGCTTAGCCCAGGGTAATGTATCCTTCCATTTGCCCTAATTGATTGCCATTGCGCTGACTGATTGCTAATGCCTGTAAAAAGTAATCGATAGCCTTATCAAATTGGCCCTTCCGCATTTCAACAACACCAAGGCATATATTTTCTGTAGCTATACCTTTTGTGTTGCCAACTCGTTTATACAGGGCAAGTGCTTCGAGGTATTTTTTTCACGAATTATCAAACTGGCCAACGTTATCATCTATCATACCCAGTTGGTTAAGCATTAAAGCTTGCCCGGCAGGGTTTTTCAAACGTTTTGCAAGATCAAGCCCTATGTTGGCAAAGTATGTTGCCTAATCTGGTTTATCGTAACGATAACGGGAAACTAATTTATTGTACTGTTCATGGTATCGGTAGGTTGGATAGGGGAGGTTTGCGCATTTACTGTGCGGGATGCAGTTGCGAAGAGTATTACTAAAACAATACTTTTACAACAGTACGCAGGTATTGGCAAATGCAGGGTCACTTTATTACTTAAAAAACGTAAATTAAAATAGAGCCTAAAGGTGCCAAAAAAATACGTTTTTATTGTTTTATGAGTATAGGAAATTTTCAAACTATACGTAATTTTATAAAAATAATACACGCATTAATATAATATTATCTTATTAAAAACTTAACAATAAATCAAACAACTTAGAGGTATGTTTGTCATAACAATATAATCTTAAAGCAATATGGTAATTTTAAAAGTTGGTACAGAAAATGAGCCTGAAAAGCAGGTTGAAATTGTTACTGAAAGAGGTGTTTGGGGAAGCGGCGCCTATAAAATATTTGCCGCAAACTTTTTGAACAGACTGTCACATAAAGACATACCCAGTGAACCAACAGATAGCAATGACCCTAATTTTCTGGGAGAAATAAGCATCGATAAAGAAAGAGAAAAATGGGAATACAAGGGTACTAAGCTGAAAATTCCTGAATTAAAGAAAATAGTAGATTTTATATTTGACTATAAAGCGCCAGACGCTGTTTATTAGTAGATAGGGCTTTTGGCCCTATTTCTTTTTCAGCAAAGCCAAACTTTCGTTTTGCCTGGCTCGTAGCTGCACTATTTTTTTTAGAAGCTCAACAGGTAAAGGTTTTCCCGGTGGGAAGTGCAGGGTAGCGCCTGATGTTTTAATACCTTTAAGCTCCTCCTTCAGTTCTTTCACTAAAGGAGGGCTCATGGTATAAAAGCTGCTTGAATTTTTATTTACACCAATGCCTACCAGCATGTAGTGATATTTAAAACAAGGCACTTGGTAGCTGATCGATTCCTGCGCTTGTGGGATAACCGATAGCACAATATCTCGCATCTCTCGCAAATCGGCCCTGTATTCCTCCGGCTGACTTTCAAGGTACTCTTCAAAATTTTGTGGATTACCGTTATCCTTCATAAGCATCCTGCAAAACTTTAATATCCAGTTTTTTCATTTGCATCATGGCGTGCATAACGCGGCTTACTTTTTCTGTGTCGCTATCGCCAATCATTTCTATTAATATCGATGGTGTAACCTGCCAGGAAAGCCCGAATTTATCTTTCAGCCAGCCGCATTCTACCTTTTGCCCGCCATCTGCCGATAATTTTTCCCAGTAATAATCCACCTCATCCTGTGTTTTGCAGTCTATTACAAAAGATACGGCCTCGGTAAATTTAAAATGCGGGCCTCCGTTAATACCTGTAAACTCTTGTCCGTTAAGCGTAAAGCTGGCCGTCATTACCGAACCTTCCGGGCCGGGGCCTTCTTTGGTGTACCTGCGTACTTCACCAGCCTCGAAGCTTTTAAACACGCTGCTATAAAATGCCATAGCTTCTTCCAGGTTGTTATCAAACCATAAAAATGGGGTTATCTTATTCATAACGTTTTAATTTAATGTGTGGTTATACAAATATACCCTGCTATTTAATTGAATAACAGGGGCAAACGCGACAAATCAAGGGGTGAAAACCGAAGTACTAAAGCCAGGTAAACGGATCGCCTGATTTGATATGGGTAACCTTTACACCTGTAAGTTTCGGCTGTAGCCAATCTACAAAGTATTCCATACCGGGATCTTCGCTCAGGTTATGCCCCAGTATAATTAAAGAAATATTAGCGCCTAATAAATGCGCGTCGCGTATGTATTCGGCGGTTTCCCATTCCGCTACTTCGCCAACAATCAACACATCTGGTTTTTGAGCTATGGCAGCACCTATTTGCCTTTGCCCACCCGGCGCGCCCGGCATTAGGGTTACACGCTGGCATTGCTGATTGAGGTTGCCAATTATGCGCAGATGAGCTATACCCAACGATGATTTAAGGTGCTGCACCAATTGCTGTAAGCTAACAGGAGGGATGTTCATGGTATTATCACCGGCTTTGTAATAAGGCAGCCAGTTTAATTTTTTAACAACACCATAGGCCACCGCATCGGGTTTTAACGAGTGGCAATAATCATGAAAGCGCCATACGGTTATGTTGTGTTTTTTAAGCAATGCCTGTTTTTGTTTTACTATGGCATTGTCTTTCACCCAATCGGGGTTATCGGTATGGTTATAAAAAGTTGGCTCGTGGGCTATAATAAAATTGGCATTTAACTTTGCGGCCTGCTCAATTACCGCTACGGTTGCAAACATGGTGGTAACAATGCCGGTAACAATCTGGCCGGCATCGCCTGATTTTAGCGTATCAACCGTATTTGTGATAGGCGAGAGGTTGACTTCCTTCATGATCAGATCTATAACCTGCTGAACGGTATACTGCTTTTGTGCAGACAAACCACTTGCAAAAGAAGGGTGAGAGAGCAAAACTAAACTCCCTGCCGATATGGCTGTTGTAGTGATGAATTTTCTGCGTGTAAATGTGGAATTGGCTGGTTTTTTCATATTGATGGATACTTATTGCAATATATTAAATCCGGGCATGTTTTTCCTGAACTTTATAATTTGAGCATTAGTGGCAGGTGTTTTGTACCTTGTATGGTATGAAAAATTCAAACAACGTTTTGGTAGCTACGGGTCCGCAGGATGGCGATAACCTTTCTGTGGCAGGTGGTATTTACCGGATACTGGTAAGCGGCAAGCAAACTAACGGTGAGTTCGCGGTGATAGAAATGTCGGTACCTGCGGGTGGCGGGCCCGGGCCGCATGCGCACGCCGCATTCCAGGAATCATTTTATGTGATAGAAGGAGAGGTGGAAGTACAAACCGAGGATAGCAAATTTATCGCTACAAAAGGCTCTTTTGTGAACATTCCTTTAGGTGGCATGGTGCATTGCTTTAAAAATAAAACCGACCATCTTGCTAAATTGCTTTGTACAGTAGTACCGGCCGGATTAGAAGAAATGTTCCTGGAAATAGGTATACCCGTAAAAGCCGACGAATATGTGCCACCACAACCTATGGATGAAGCTACGATGAAGAAGTTTATGGCGATTGCCGAAAAGCATGGGCAAAAGCTGTTTCCGCCTGATTATTTGGATCAGGAGCGGATATCGTTATAAATCTTAATAGAATTTTATTCATTTTTGGGTTTGATGGATGCCCCTAAAAAAGTAAAAATTACCGATGTAAATGTTGCCATGGCCAAGGCCGAGCATTACTGCGCCTACCAGGAACGCTCACAGCAAGAGGTGCGTAATAAACTTTACGACTGGGGGCTGTGGACGGATGCTGTAGAAAACATCATCACAAAACTTATTGAAGAGAACTATTTAAACGAGGAGCGCTTTGCCAAAGCTTATGTAAAAGGTAAATTTAACCAGAAAGCCTGGGGCAGGATCAAGATAAAACAAGGGCTAAAATTGAAAAATGTATCGCCGGTGTTGATAAAAAAAGCGCTTTTAACGATAGATGCAAGCGATTATATGGACGCTTTGATCCGTTTAATTGAGAAAAAAGCGGCTACCCTGCCCGAGAAGGATGCATACAAACGCCGATATAAACTGCAGCAGTATGCTTTAAGCCGTGGTTTTGAAACAGACCTGGCTGCTGAAGTTTTGAAAAACAGCGAGTTATAAAAAACTGAAAAAAAAGTTTATTTTTTCCTTGCAGAACATTCATTTCTGTCTATATTTGCACTCCCGCAAACGCAGTAATGTTAAGCAGGAAATACCAATGCGAAAGTAGCTCAGTTGGTAGAGCACGACCTTGCCAAGGTCGGGGTCGCGAGTTCGAATCTCGTCTTTCGCTCAAATCCCTTTCTAACAGAAGGGATTTATTGTTACAAAGGTTAATCACCTGCTCAGATGGTGGAACTGGTAGACACGCAGGACTTAAAATCCTGTTCCCGTTAAAGGAGTGCGGGTTCGATTCCCGCTCTGAGTACTTTCTAAATGAATCGACACAAAGCCTGATATGAAAATATCGGGCTTTGTTGTTTTAAACTATGCAGGTTCGACTCCGGCGCCCGACTGTAAGAGTAGTTCATGTCCTATCCTGCGGAGCAAAACCTCCCTTCTGGCAATGTCAAAGTCGTCACCCCCGGTCACTCCTGAAAGCTGCACAGATTACAGATATAAACGAAGAGGAATATCAATCCAAACAGGTAACTGCGTTTCCAGAAGAGGAGATTTCGGCTATAAAACACACTGTTTACGTTTTATTTACAAAGTTTACAATTTTATTTACAATCCTAATTCTTCAGACGGAAAGATATCAAAGTAATTTCGGTGAATCAAATTTATAGGTTATGAAAAATGGAAAAATGAAAAAATTATTTGTGTTTGTTCCGGCCGTCCTCCTGGTATTATTTCTACTAAATTCTTTTGTAGTAAAAGAAAAGGAAGCGGGGAAGAAAACAACAGAAGGGACTAAATCAGGGCTTTTAAATATCGTTTTAAGATCTACTGATGGCGGACAAACATGGCAGGATATTAGCAAAGGGCTGCCTGAAAATTTGCAGAGAGAAGGTGTGTGGAGCAATGGTTTATTTGCAAATGACCGTGGGCTCTATTTACGTGCTGGCAATGGGGTTTATCACAGTGAACCAAATTCCACAACTTCTTTTTGGACAAAAGAGATTTTCCCTGGTAAACAACGTAACCTTGCCCCCGGCAAGAATGGGATACTTGCGTATGATTTAAGGGGTCAATTTTTAAAAAAAATAAATGGAACGAATAATTGGTCGCCCATGTACACCAATTTTCAAGAGCAAGCCGTACGCATAGACAGCACGATGGATTGGATGTACAAGAATTATAAAGAGAAAGAAGTACGCACCGTTTTTGAAACTGCCGAAGGCACAGTTCTTATTGGCTCCAGTAACAGCCTTTTTAGATCTACTAACAGTGGAAAAACCTGGAAACAATTGCATGTTGGAGATGGTAGAATGAAATTGGTAGAGTCAAACGGTGTATTGCTGACTACCAGCAAAGATGGAATATTAAGATCGACCGATGATGGTGAAAACTGGGATCGTGTGATTAGTGAAGGGGGGCTTGGCATCGCTGTGGAACGTATAGATGGAGGATTTGCTGCTATAGTCTACAACACAACAACCCAAACAAACAGCATACACATTTCACTGGATAGTGGAAAAACCTGGAATGCCATAGGCGAAGAACTTCAACCTTCCTGGAGTAGTTTATTAATGAAAAAAATAGGCTTACTTAAATCTTCATCGGATATTTTATCAATTAAACAAATGGGCAAATATTTAATATGTGGTCGCTCAGATGGTATATTCCGGTCATCTGACATGGGCAAAACATGGAAAAAACTG
The DNA here is from genome assembly GCF_028288105.1 of Mucilaginibacter sp. Classification (GTDB taxonomy): domain Bacteria; phylum Bacteroidota; class Bacteroidia; order Sphingobacteriales; family Sphingobacteriaceae; genus Mucilaginibacter. The sequence goes on from NZ_JAQBOI010000124.1 coordinate 10,109, forward strand.
TTACTTCCTGCTATAGAAAATAAGGGCTTCAATTTATCTGTTTCAGGCAACGTGATTTATGCCATACCAAATAAAGGGTGTTAAAAAATACTAATGATAAAATACCTTCCTGTCTATAATTTATTATTGATGTCTGTTTTTATTTAAAAGGGCTGGCAGTGGTATCCGTTTTATATTTAACAAACGTTTGGATCTCTTCCCGCCTCCTTCTTTGTAAATACCGATTTAAGCGATTAAACGCTATAAAACTTCCAAAGCTTCAATAAAATGTTTGGAAATCGGTATCTCCGAGAATACAAAAGCCCGATACATGCCCGTATCGGGCTTTTTTGTTTTATACGTACCGGTTCGACTCCGGCGCTGGGTACTATTTATAAAAAGTAGTCAATTTTATTGGCTACTTTTTTTATGCACCATTTTTTCATCCGAATAGATATCGCTTATTCTATCAAAGGGAACGATATTTTCTTCTCTAAGTTTGTTTATTAGCTCGTCAGCATATTTGTGCGCATAGCTTTCCTTGTCACTACTCGATATTTTGAAATATTTCTCATTTCTTTTATTCCATTCCTCAAAATCCTCATCTTCATGTCCCGCTCTCTCAACAATTTCTAAATATTGTTTATAATGTCCAAATTCATGAATTAGTGTTCTGTATAGTTGTGTATTTCTAACGTTATCAATTTGCAGTAATGCGTTAAAAGTTTTTTTACTCTCCAAAAAATGGTGCCCATCTATTTTAAGTCGTTCAAACTCTCTTTGATCTTCCGGGGTTTGACTTCTGTTCCAGTTTATTTTCTTACTATAATCCACTGCTTCAACTATTATAGCCGGATAGTAATTATCTTCAAACTCATAAGAGTAAATCAATCTTCCCCAAACAGGAGATATCATTTCTTCTTTTCTTTTAGGTTGTCTAAGGACAATTAATTTTAAATCCCCATAATCACTAATAGGGATATTCTCAACAATTTTTTCAATATCCATGACCGAACAAGCATGATAACAAGATTGACGTGTCGTTTCAATCACAAAAATAAAAGTATGCCCATTTATTGTTCTTTCAACTTTATTATAAAAATCAAGGCGTTCATAAAAGCTTTTTGATATCATACAAGGCTTAGCAATGGTTAGTTTATTGTTTTGGCCATGCCCTTGTTTCGAAGTGCCAAGATTTCGGTTCCTTCTTATTGGATTCCACATTAATATATCAATCGTTATTTATTCAAAAATAAATATTTAGCACGACTATACTGGCAGTACTATTTGCAATAACCTTCTATAGAATAATCGGCGGTTCAATCGAAAACGGCTTAGATATTTCAAATCGGTCTTAGTCATCAAATAGAGCGGCTATTCGTTTAAGGTCATCTAAAAAATGGTTCGTGAGGACGTCGGGTTTGGTACAAAAAAAGCCTGGACAATCATGCTCCTGATTGATCTCTTTTGGGATTTTGTCCGATAGTCGTAATCAACCCGTTAATTTGTCGTTTATGCACCTGCCTGCCTGCAAAAAAGATGTTCATATTTGTTATAACAATTAACCCAAACCACTATGAACAACACCAACAAAGTAGATGAATTTATATCTAAACTTGAACACCCACTGAAAGCAGAACTCGAAGCAGTTAGGTCAATCATTGTCAACGCCAATCCTAAAATAGAAGAAGACGTAAAATGGGGAGGCCCCAGCTTTTTTTACAAAGAAGACCTGGCCACCTTCAACCCAAGGATCAAAAACTACGTTGCCCTTATCTTTCACAAAGGGGAGTTCCTCAATATCAAATCTGACTTTCTTGAAGTTGCTACCAAGGGTAAGGTCTACGCAAAGTTTTATTCCATGGATCAGGTAACAGCAAACAAAGAACTGATTGAAAAAATGGTTAATACCTGGGTCGAGTTGATGGACAAATAAACCTAATTTGACAAAAAAAGTTAGGTAGTACCCAACTTTACTATAATAATTAAAACCCTTTTTACTCTTTTGTAAATAGGGTTTTAATATTGCTTTCTTATCGCTGATTTTCAGGTTTCGAGATCCAATCCGCGTAGTTTGTTTTGCCCAGGAAAACAGCAGTTTCGGGCACTAAAGTATCAGCGGTAATTAGTGCTCCTGAATATGGGGCGTTGGTATCGGCTGCTACCTCGTAGTTTTTATGAGTTGCCTGTAAATATTGTTTCACCCATACTGCCATGTCAAATTTTTCGGGACCGCCTATTTCCAGGATCTTATTAGCCGGTTTTTCTAATGCTGTTTCTGCTACAAAAGCTGCCACATCTTTGCTTGCGATAGGCTGAATGTTGGCTGCAGGTACTATCACTTTTCCATCAACCACACTCATTTGAACAATGCCTCCCGCAAACTCAAAAAACTGTGTGGCATGAACGATTGTATATGGAATACCCGATGCCCTGATCAAGTCTTCCTGCACTTGCTTTGCCCGGAAATAACCGCTGGCCTGCAGTTTTTGAGTGCTTACAACCGATAGGGCAATATGATGCTGCACCCCTGCCGCCTTTTCTGCAGGTAATAGATTTTCGTTAGCCGTTTTGAAAAAGTTCATTACCGCATTATCTTCAAAAGAAGGAGAGTTGGATACATCCACCACTACCTGCGCGCCCTGCAGCACTTCACTTAAACCTTCGCCGGTTAGCGTATTTACACCGTTGTTGGGCGAAGCGGCAATCACCTCGTGTCCGCTGTGCTGTAATTGATTTACCAATTGGCTACCAATAAGGCCGGTACCGCCGATAACTACAATTTTCATAATCTGTGTATTTAAGGTTATTATATAATACAAAGTTGAACATAGTTCGCCCTGGAAAAATTAACCTTGATTAAGAAATACACATCTGCGCGGATCGAAAAGTATTTAAGTTTGTTAAAATGGTCAAAATTTAACCAGTAACTTTTCAGAAATAAGCTTACCATCCTTGTAGTATTCGAAAAACCAATCTTCGCTCTTTTTAAGGACTATCCCGTTAGTAGTAGCATTACTGGCTATAAAATAATTCTCTGCCGAGGTTTTTAGTAGGGTTAAAACTATTTTCGGGGTGGTGTCAATCAATTGATACCCGTTGGCTATTGCCTGGGCATATAATGTTCCTGCCGGCCGGCTGCTTACCGTTTCAGTTGTTTTTGCAGCTGTTGTTGAAGCCGTTGGCTTTTCAGACGCTAGTGAGGCTGTTGTTGTAGCTATTGGTTGAGCCGGCTCATTGGTGGATCCGTTATAGGTATACGAAATGGATGTAAAAGCATCCCTTAGGGCCATATCATAAGCCGCTTTGTAATCTTTCTCCCGGCTTTTACCTTCTTTACTTTTAAAAACAATATTACCCTGGCAATCCTTTAATAAAAGCGTAAGGCTGGTGGTAAACATTCCGCTTTTTTCCAATAAGTCGGCACTTAATGCGCGGCATTTATTGTTAGCCACTTCGGCGGGCAATTCAGCATTATCAAAATAAACTGTAAAACCTTTGTCCTGCAAAAGCGCTTTGGTTAAGCTGTTTAGTAAATACTGATCATTTTGCTTAAGAAAACTGAATTTTTCGGGTACCACTACATATTTGTAATTATTAATAGTGTTTTGCGAGTAGCCTAAAAAAGGGAGAAATAAAAACAGCACTAAAACATATCTTTTCATATAAAAATGATTATTGATTCCTAATTTAGATTATTATTTGATAGCACTAAAATTAGCTTATTTTTTAATAAGTCTTAGCCCGGCGATTATTGGCTTTACGATCACGGGCTTTTGTTTGGTACCAATACCAACTTCTAAAAAAAAATCTTCCCCAATTAATTAACACTCTTCTTCATAGCAAAATTTTATCAAGTTAAGAGCTTCGTGAATCAATATGTCCGGTTCCCAACTTACTTTGTCCGGTTCACCAGGTTATTGATTGTTCAAAAACTATCGCAGCAATATTTTTGCCTAAGAAATCCAAACGCTTTTAAATTAATAACAGAAAAATTATGGAAAATATTAAAAAATCAGAAAGCCCAAGGGTGGTAAAAGTTGCAGCTGTACAAATCAGCCCGGTGTTATACAGTCTTCAGGGAACTGTTGAGAAGATCATCAACAAAATAGGAGAACTGAGTAAAAAAGGTGTTCAATTTGCAACTTTCCCGGAAACCATTATTCCTTATTACCCTTATTTTTCTTTCATACAAGCACCGTTTATGATGGGAAAAGAACATCAACGTTTGCTGGATCAGTCAATAGTTGTCCCCTCTGCAGAAACCCAAGCCATTGGAGAAGCCGCAAAACAAGCCAATATGGTGGTTTCAATCGGTGTTAACGAGCGCGACGGAGGTTCGATCTATAATACACAGCTTCTTTTTGACGCAGACGGAACGCTGATTCAGCGCCGTCGCAAACTTACGCCTACCTATCATGAGCGGATGATTTGGGGGCAGGGCGATGCTTCAGGTCTCCGTGCTGTTGAAAGTGCCGCCGGGCGTATAGGGCAGCTTGCCTGTTGGGAACACTATAATCCATTGTTCCGGTACGCTCTTATTGCCGATGGTGAACAGATCCACTCGGCAATGTACCCGGGATCTTTTTTGGGCCCTTTGCATAGCGAGCAGACAGAAATAAATGTTCGCCAGCACGCCCTTGAATCAGCCTGTTTTGTAGTTTGTGCGACAGGTTGGCTTGATGCCGATCAACAGGCGCAAATAGCAAAGGATACAGGTGGCCCCATTGGCCCAATTTCAGGAGGTTGTTTCACTGCCATTATAGCACCTGATGGCCAAATTATAGGTGAGCCTCTAAAATCCGGTGAGGGAGAAGTAATCGCTGATATAGACTTTGCACAAATTGATGCACGCAAGCGATTAATGGATGCGGTTGGTCACTACAGCCGCCCTGAATTAGTTAGCCTGGTCATTGACCGTACTCCGACAGCTCACGTTCACGAACGCGTTACCTCCGCTGGACAAGTAGAATTTTCACAAGAATAAAATCAGCAATAATGAAAAAGAATAACAACTTCCTGTTAAACGCAATCGTTACTATTAGTTTCATTGCATTGTTCATACCCGGCTTGGCCACGGCACAGCAATCGGGAATAAAACGTACCGAACTTCAACGGCACGATATCAGTATTCCGGGCCACGAGGCAGTTCAGGTGCGAATAGATTTTGAAAAGGGTACTGCATTCGGAAAGCACTCACATCATGGCGAAGAGATCATCTATGTTCTGGAAGGGCTATTCGTGTATGAGGTTGAGGGCCAACCTCCGGTAACCCTGAAAGCGGGAGGTGTTCTCTTTATCCCTGCAGGCATCAAACACGCTGCAAGGAATGTTGGCAAAGGCAAAGCTGTAGAGTTGGCAACTTATATTGTTGAGAAAGGGAAACCGCTTGTTGAAATGTAAAGCGATAGCTATTAGATAAATAGGAGAGGAATGATCATGGCTTCTACAAGCGGTACGCTTGCAAAGCCATGAATCATTTCGGCTGTCGACTATTTTATTATCTCGGAACCAAGGCTTCTCCTTCAAAAACTATCCCCGGCCAACCATGAGCCATAAACTGCCTGATATTTTGATGATCTGTCGCGGTAGGGGTGGCCAACACCGATTGGTAATGTTCTGCAAATAAGTAAAGGGTATCTGCTGCACTTAAGTTATTTATTTGAGCAAAGGCAAAAACCTTCGCGCTGCCTTGATTTTGAGTTGCTTCATTATATGCATCCCCATTTTTAAATGCGGTAGGTTGATGCTGGTTATACGTCTCTATAAATTCAATAACGTTATTAAACGCAAGTGTATTTTCTTTTAAAGCTGTAATTAAAGTAAGTAGCTGTTCTTTCATTTGGCAATAATATTAAAAAATCACCTCCTGATGAAGGTAATTAGTGATAAACAATCAATTGAATTTGGGTTTCCATATTATATTCGTCAGGAAAATAGTAAGCAGAAATATTTTTTATTCAAATGCTTTGAAATGCAAAGTACTTTTACTTAACTTTGTATTGCAAAGTACTTTAATCCATAATTAATATTGTATATCAAGTACTTAATAAATATCAAAAACTATTTATAACTTATAAACTAAATTATCATGTCACAGACAAACAATTTAACAACACAACCAATCCAGCCGGCTGCATTAGGCAAACGCATGTTAATCGGCGGGGGGATCGCTTTACTCGTGATCTTAATTTTTGTGATCGGAGTACGTAACCCTAACCCTGCCTGGGGGAAGTTATGGATGATAAGGCCGCTAATTATAACTCCGTTAGCAGGGGCAATGGGTGGTTTGTTCTTTTACTTTATGGATAAAGTGCTTAACCAGAACGGCTGGAAAAGGGCGGTGACTCTTATATTGGGCGTTATCGGATACATCATTGCATTGTGGTTGGGTACTGTTTTAGGATTGGCCGGCACAATGTGGCATTAAACAGCACTAACAGATCAGCATTAAAGATTCTAACAAAAAAGTTTAAAATATAAATCCATGAAAGACGAAATACTCGCCCATCTAAACGACCCCGGGCAGCTCGAAAAAATGTACCGAACTAATAAGGGGCTTTTTAAGCGAGAGTTCCGCACGTTATATCCAGACCTTAAAGGCAACACGCTCGCTGATTTCTGGAATGAAAGGCTGAATTACGAAAGTGATGAGATCAACTGGGGTACAAGCAGGGAATTATTGTTCGTGATAATTGCTTCGTTGGTGGCAGGTGTTATTGCAAAGCTGCCCGCAATTTTATCTATAAACGAAGAGTTTTTCTATTCCAGGAACATCGGTTTTGTCGTGTTTCCGCTGTTAACGGTTTACTTTGCATGGAAGAACAAATTATCAACCGGTAAAATCGCTTTTATTGTTGGCGCAACCCTTGCAGGTTTAATTTTTATCAATTTCCTGCCTAATGTTGAGAAAAGCGACACCCTGATTCTATCGTGCATTCATTTAGTTTTGTTTCTATGGTCGATATTAGGTTTTGCTTTTGTTGGTGGAAGCAAAAATGACGAGGAGAAGCGACTTAGCTTTTTAAAGTATAACGGCGACCTGGTTGTTATGGCAGCTCTTATCGTTATAGCAGGCGCAATTACGAGCGGTATAACCGTCGGGCTTTTCTCGCTTATCGGTTTTCATATTGAAGAGTTTTATTTCCAAAACATTGGAGTATTCGGGCTTGCCGCTGTACCAATTGTAGGCACCTATCTTACCCAGACTAATCCGCAGTTAGTAGGAAAAGTTTCCCCGGTAATTGCTAAGCTGTTCAGTCCGCTGGTAATAGTGATGCTGGTGGTTTATTTGATAGCGATAGTTTATTCGGGTAAAAACCCTTATAATAACCGGGATTTCCTGCTGATTTTTAATGCCTTATTGATCGGCGTTATGGCCATTATCTTCTTTTCTGTTGCCGAAACATCTAAAACAAATAACAGTTATACGCAAATCTGGGTTCTTTTCCTGCTATCTGTTGTAACCATATTAGTTAATGGTGTTGCGCTTTCTGCCATCTTGTTCCGGATCTCAGAATGGGGGTTCACACCAAACAGGACCGCGGTTCTGGGTGGCAATGTCTTAATTCTAATAAATCTGCTTTTAGTAACTGCGCAGCTTTTTAGGGTGCTATCAAAAAAAGACGACATAACCGGGGTCAGGAAGGTTATTGCCTTTTACCTGCCCATCTACTTCGTATGGACAATTATCGTGACCTTTATATTCCCTTTGATATTTGGGTTTAAATAAATTATTTGAGATGTGTATCTTCCCGGTTAATTTAAACGAACCGAACAAACAAAGCCTGATAGGAAATTATCAGGCTTTGTTTGTTAGCAAAAAATGAAAAGGTGATCGTGAACTTAAGCAAATAAGAGCCTGTCTTTGATCTTACGGATATCTGTGTAATCTTCCAGCCACCAGGTCTCATCCTGAAGGTTTTGTGGTGCCGGTTTCAACTCTAATTTGAGCTTGCTTTTTTTGGCGGCCTTTGTTGCCACCCTAAAATGGTAATGGTCAAAGATGCGCAGTGCTTCAATCATATAAGCTACCGCGATCTTGCGATTTTTGATCAGCACCAGGTTCTCGCCATTGGTACCATCCGCGGCAAACGAAAAATTGTATGAGCCCATGTATACCCGGGCATTTGGCTTATCAAAATCAATCACCACAAACTTATGGTGCATGCGGGTGCCGCCACCTCCTGTTGGTTCAGATTTAAAGGGCTCGGGTACATCTTTCTCTAATGATGCCGGGCTAACGGGCGAGTAGTTGCCATTTGGTGTCAGGAGCTTAAATCCGCCTGCCTTTTTATCGGATATGCCGTAAACAAAGATTTGCTCGTTCAGGGTAACATCTGTCAAAGCTTTGCGCACGGGGCCGCTGGTTTGCGACAAAAAGGCCATGGAATAAAAAAGGCTGGAGCGGGTGGTTGCAATATCCGCGCCGATACTATTCAATACAGTATTACTGCCCGAATGCGGGGAAAACGCCACACTGGCGTCGATATCAGCTAATCCGAGCGATTGCCAGGCTGCTGCTGTCGAGCCGCCAAAGTCGCCTGCGCTGTCACTTGTCCAATATTGTTCAAAGGCGGCCTTAAAAACGTTTACGCTGGTTTTGCCTGTCAGCACAATGGCATTATTATTCTGTACGTACAAGCCGCGCCAGGCAAAGTTGGTTGAACCGCAAACCACAAGTTGGAGTGTGGGACTATCAACAATGATGGTTTTGTTATGCTGGAGCTTACCCATGTGCTGCCTTTTAACGTGCAAGGCTGTGAGCAGCAAGCGCTCTTCGGCTTGTTTTTCGGCAGAATTACCCTTGCCATGATCGCCGTCGTCATCAATGATGAGCCGTAGTTTTTTCCCCAACAGCTCCAGCCGGTTAACAATTTCGGGTACATTCAGGTCATAAGCTACAACGTCTACTTTGGCATCGGGGTCGGCAATGGCTTTATCCAATACTTCAAGCAATACGCTGCGGGCTTCAAACCCCATCCAGGCCAGCGCCTCAGCGGCTTTAGGATGGCTTGGTTGAAAGTTTAGGCTTAATTTGGCGGTTGTTGGCAGCAGCGTTTTAATTGGGCCGTCCTTTTCGTAGAAATCTACAAATGCCTGCGAGGCTACAAAGCCACGCGTAAAGCTAACATTGAGTTTGCCCGGATAAGTTTCGCGATGCAGTTCAATACCGGCCTGCTGGAATTCCCCATAGCTGAGTTCGCCCAGCGCGTTCATAAATACGGGCGATACCCGGTAAATGAATTTGCCGGGTATTTCGGCATTGCGCGGAAAGTGCACCCAGCGAAATTTTTGTATGGGAGAAAACTTTGTGGATAGCTTTAAGTTTTTATCCAATCCTGTGTTTCCGGGAAAAGAAAGGCGATTTTTGAGCGCGAAAAATTTTTCACCATTGGGCTCCTGGTATTCTATAGCAAAGCCTACAAAGTCGCGTGGCGGCTCAGCGGTCTTCCAATTCATGGCTACAAGGGTCATTCCCTCGCCGCGGTGAAGTTTAAGGCTAAACAAGGCTTTGGCATTTTTGCCGCTAACCTGAAATTCGTTTTCGGTTGGCATAAGGATAGGGGATTTATAGGTAGGTGGTTGTATTGTTAAATTTAATCAATACTTACATATATTGCTAATAATCAGCAAATTAATTATTTGAAGAATAACAGCAAATAACTGTCCGGTAATTATCGGCCTGAAAAAACGAAAAGCGATCCACTGATCGGTTTTTTTCGTTTTAAATAATTTTGTCATCACTTAATATTAAATCAATTAAAAGTGTACGATATTCGTGTCATGCAAAATTCTTACACCATTAATGATGTAAAACAAATTATAAACGCCACCGGCAATATAGTAGACGATGCTACCATAAGCGTGTTACTTACCGATACCCGCCGTATTAGTAACCCGGCTATATCGCTGTTTTTTGCACTGGCCGGCAGGCGCGACGGGCACGAATTTATTGCAGATGCTTATACAGCGGGTGTCCGCAATTTTGTGGTTAACCACCAGCCGGATACCATTATGCCCGATGCTAATTTCCTGATCGTGGCAGATGTATTGGTAGCTTTGCAGGACCTTGCAGCGCATCACCGAAAACAATTTGATATAGAAGTGATAGGCATTACCGGCAGCAACGGCAAAACCATTGTAAAGGAATGGCTGTACCAGTTAATGAGCCCCGAGAAAAACATTGCCCGTAACCCAAAAAGTTATAACTCGCAAATAGGGGTGCCGCTTTCTGTATGGCAAATAAACGAAACACACAACCTGGGCATATTTGAGGCGGGGATATCAACCCCGGGCGAAATGGATAAGCTGGAAGCCATTATACAGCCCACAATAGGGGTGCTTACCCATATAGGTACCGCGCACGATGAAGGCTTTGAATCGCCGGAAGAGAAATTGTCTGAAAAATTAAAGCTGTTTAAGAATTGTAATCAGCTGATATATAATTACGAGGCTTTATTGGATCATAAGGATGAATTGAAAACCTACCAGTGTTTTTCGTGGAGCCGTAAGTTTAACCTCGTTGACCTATATGTTTTCAGCGAAACAACCATATCTGGCAAGTATTATATGCGCGCCATGTATAAGGAGAAAGAGATCGAGTGCCTTTTGCCATATCGTGACGACGCCTCGATAGAAAACGCTATTGTTTGCTGGGCTACAATACTGGCAATGGGTTACAGCCCCGCAGATGCCGACGACCGTATCGAGCGCCTTGCAGCGGTAAGCATGCGGCTGGAGTTAAAACATGGCATAAACGATTGCTCTATTATTGATGACTCCTATAATTCAGATATTCAATCGTTAGAGATAGCGCTGAACTTTTTGAATCAGCAAAATCAGCACCAAAAGAAAACGTTGATCCTGTCGGATATTTATCAATCCGGTTTAAAGCAGGATGCTCTGTATAAACAGGTAGCACAAATGGTAAGCACTAAACAGGTAGACAGGTTTATTGGGGTGGGTACGTTCCTGCAGGAGTATAAAGAGTATTTCAACTTGCCCCAGATGCATTTTTATGCCGATACAGCCACTTTGCTCAAGGAGTTGAATAAGCTGCACCTGCACGATGAAACCATCCTTATAAAAGGCTCCAGAAGCTTTGAGTTTGAGCGGATAAGCCGGGCGCTGGTGCAAAAAGCGCATGAAACGGTGTTGGAGATAAACCTGAATACCTTGCTGAGCAACCTTAACTTTTACAAAGCCAAGCTGCAACCTGGTGTTAAAATAATGGCTATGGTTAAAGCTTTCTCATATGGAAGCGGAACTTTCGAGGTAGCCAATATGCTGCAGTATAACAAGGTAGATTACCTGGCGGTGGCTTATACCGATGAAGGCATCGCGCTTAGGGAAACGGGGATTACCCTGCCTATAATGGTGCTTAACCCCGAACCGCTGGCTTATGATAAACTGGTAGCCAATAAATTAGAACCGGCTATCTACAGTTTTACTTTGCTGGACGAGTTTGTGAAATTCGCGCAGGAAGAGGATGTGTTTAACTATCCGGTTCACATTAAAATAGATAGCGGCATGCACCGTGTAGGTTTTGAAGCGTTTGAGGTGGAACAATTGTGTGATCTGCTGGAGATAAACCCCTACATTCAGGTACAATCGGTATACTCGCACCTGGTAGCAAGCGATGCCGAACAGCACGATCTGTTTACTGTGCAGCAGATAAGCATATTTGAAAAAGCTTATTCACAAATAGAAGATGCTATTGGTTATAAGCCCATTAAACATATCAGCAATACATCGGGCATTACCCGCTGGCCCAATGCCCAATATGATATGGTAAGGCTGGGCATTGGCCTGTATGGTGTTGATGCGGCTGTACCGCGTGAGGAAAACGGATTGCAGCCGGTAGCTACGTTAAAAACTACCGTATCGCAAGTAAAGAAAATGGCCGCTGCCGAAACTATTGGTTACAACCGTAATGGCAGCCTTAAAACCGATGGTAAAATAGCGACCGTACGCATTGGTTACGCCGATGGCTATCTGCGCGCTTTTGGTAATGGTGTAGGGCGTATGCTGGTAAACGGCACACTGGTACCAACGGTTGGTAACATCACTATGGATATGTGTATGCTTGATGTAAGCAACGTAGAGGTAAAAGAAGGGGATGAGGTGATTGTATTTAACGAACAACAACGGATAGAGGAACTTGCCCTCCAAATTGGCACCATCCCTTATGAAATATTAACAAACATTTCGCAAAGGGTAAAAAGAGTGTACTTTTATGAGTAGATTTTGATTGATAGAGATGAAGAGACTATTTCGTGCCTTACTTAACTATTTTATTAAAGGGTTGCTTATCGTAGTGCCGCTTGGGGCTGCTTTTTTTCTTATGTTCTGGGTTGTATCGCGGATAGATACAGGGCTTAATTTAAGTACCGAAATATTGGTAGATAGCCAGGGTAAACCGCTTTATATACCCGGATTGGGTATTTTAACGGTAATAATTATCATATTGATTGCCGGTATATTGGTAACTAATGTAATTACCGACCCCATAAAGAAATGGTTTATGCGCTGGCTGAATCGCGTTCCCTTATTTAAATTCCTGTACTCATCTATCAAAGACCTGACCGAAGCTTTTGTGGGTGAGGAGAAGAAATTTAACGAACCTGTTTTGGTTGAAGTAAATGAGTTTGGCCTCAAAAAAATCGGTTTCCTTGTACAAAAAGATATGAAAGCGCTTGATCTGCCGGGCGAGGTTGCTGTGTATTTCCCTATGTCGTACTCATTTGCCGGGCAGGTGGTTATTGTATCGGTAGATAAAGTAAAACCTATTAACCGGAGCGCTGCCGAGGTGATGAAATTTGTGATATCCGGCGGTGTTAGCGGCCTGGAGTAGGGGCATTTTGCGGTAGTAGTTTTGGGTCTTTCTTTTTAAAACTCCGTATCGTTAATATTATACTGATAAACATCAGCACGGCACCCATCAGGAATGGCGCGCCCGGGAAATAAACCGAAGCCCCCTTAATAGTAAAATGGTGGAATAATGTGGTCATCATCAGCGGGCCAATTATGGTTGTTACACTTACCAAACTGGCAAGTGCTCCTTGCAATTCACCTTGTTCATTGGCAGGCACATTTTCAGATATAAAGCCTTGTAAAGCAGTGCCACCTATACCGCCTAAACAATATGGGATCATAAAAACATACATCAGCCAACCTACATTATTAAAAGAGATAAGTATAAGCCCGATGCCATAAAATGCAATGCCCGCCATAATATTTTTGCGAAGGCCAAACTTGGGTATCGTCCATCGTACAAAGCCGCCCTGTATACCTGCTATAAGTAAGCCAATGAATATCCCCAACGCGCTAATGCTATGTAATGTCCATTGAAACTTTTCTATCAAATAAAATGGGAGTACGCTTTCAATAGCTTTTTGGCCTACATATACTAAAGTATAAGCCGTGATAAGTGTACTTATCGCCATTGAGTATTTTCTTAACCTTAATAATGAACCAACAGGGTTCGCGCGTTTCCATTCAAACCTGCGGCGGTTGCGCATAATTAATGATTCTGGCAATACAAAGAAACCGTATAAGGCATTTAGTAATGCCAGCCCCGCGGCTACTATGAAGGGTAATTTTATCCAGTAAGCACCCAAAAAGCCACCCAGGCCAATACCCAAAATAAAGCCCAGACCTGTTGCAGCGCCTATCAATCCAAAATTGGCAGCACGTTTATCGCCGCTGCTTACATCGGCAATATAGGCGGTAGCAGTAGTTGTACTTGCACCCGCAATACCGGCAATTAACCTGCCCACAAAAAGCCAGGCAATGGTGGGAGCAAAGGCCATAAAAAGATAATCGATGCCAAAGCCAAAAAGAGAGAACAGTAATACAGGTCTGCGGCCTATCATATCGCTTAGGTTACCCAGTACCGGGGCAAACAAAAACTGCATTGATGCATAGGTAAAGGTAAGCCAGCCGCTGTACTGGCTGGCCATACTGATATCAACATGCGCAAGCTCTTCCAACAATTTGGGGAGGATAGGAATAATAATGCCCAGCCCAAGCACGTCGATAAATATCGTAATGAAAATAAATCCTAAAGCAGCTTTGCCGTGTTGTACGGGTTTCTCCATATTTATTAGTAAGCAATTAATGCAGGACGCTGTTATAAGATGTTTTATCGATAGATTGTTTCTCCTTTTTAAAACTTCTTACAGCAAGCAGTGCAGCAATAAGCATTAATGCCGATGCTATAAAGTAGGGCGCACTCGGTAAATGTACAGGGGCTTTACTATTTGTGAAGTAATAAAATACGTAGGTCATAAACCACGGGCCGAATATGGAACTTAAACTCATTAAACTGGTTAGCCCGCCTTGCAGTTCGCCTTGTTCATTTTTGGGCACTTCGTTGGTCATAACACCTTGTAATGCCGGGCCGCAAATGCCTCCCAATGCATAAGGTACCATAAAGGCAAACATCATCCAGCTTTGGTTTGCCAGGCCAAATAACAACATACCAATAGCATACAGTACCAAACCTATCCATATGCTGCGGTTTTGGCCAAGTTTTGGGATAGCAACCCTTATCAATCCTCCTTGTACTATGGCAATGGTTAAACCAATAAAACCTAAAGAATATCCAACTACATCTTCGCTCCATTTAAATTTTTCCATGGTGTAGTACGTCCATACACTTTGCACGGCATGCCCCGCAAAATAAACAATGAACAGGCAGGTAGCCAGGCCAATAACCGCCGGGTATTTTTTTAATTGCAGTAAGGAGCCCATTGGGTTAGCACGTTTCCAGTCAAAATTGCGGCGGTGTTCTTTATCTAAAGATTCGGGCAGAATAAAAAAGCCATAAGCTGTATTCAATAAAGCCAAAGCCGCCGCCGCGTAAAATGGATAATGCGTATCATATTTACCTAATATACCACCTATAACAGGCCCGATTATAAAACCCAGGCCAAATGCTACACCGATCATCCCGAAATTTTGAGCACGTTTTTCTGGCTCGCTCACATCTGCTATATAGGCAGATGCAGTGGTAAAACTGGCACCAGTTATTCCCGCTATAATGCGGCCAACAAACAGCCAGCCAATAGTAGGGGCAAAGGCCAGGAAAAGGTAATCTATACCAAAACCGAGGAGAGAAAATAAAAGTACCGGCCTGCGGCCATATTTATCGCTAAGGTTACCTACCAGCGGCGAAAAAAGGAATTGCATAGCCGAGTAAGCAACAAATAATAATCCGGATATTTTGGATGCATCGCTTATGTTACCGTGAATAAGTTTTTCGATAAGTTTTGGAAAAACGGGGATGATGATAGCTAAACCGATAACATCAATAAGCAGGGTAATAAATATAAAGCTTAGGGCAGCCTTTTTTTTTGGTTGTGTAAGCGCGTCCATTGCCGTAAATAAACAACTAATAATTTAAATATCTGTAACTAATTGTCAGATAAAATTTGGAAATTACCTAACTAAATCCGTACATTGACTAAAAACTTAGTTATCACATGAAAACACTTAAAATCTTTTTAGCAATACCTTGCGCGTTGCTATTGCAAAGTTCATTTGCGCAAACAGCAGATCACCTTAAGTTGTCAAATTCTTTGCCGGTGGCTGGTGATAAGGTAACAGTTACCTATGACCCGACAGGTACCCCGCTTGATGGTAAGGACAAGCTCCAGGCGGTTGTGTATTTTTTAGATAATAAGAAGTTCCCGGCGGCTGATATTGACCTTAAAGCAGATGGGAAATTATTGAAAGGTGATTTTACGGTCCCGGCGGCAGCCAAAGCTTTTTTTGTGAAGCTAAGCAGTGGTGAGAACGTTGACGATAATGCCGATAAGGGATATGTTTACCTGGTTTACAACAAAGACAAAAAGCCGGTTGAGGGCGCTTACGCCAGCAAGGCTTATTTAATATACTCTGGCATGGGTAATTATTTTGCTAAAATTAAACCTGATGTTCCTGAAGCAGCCGGGTTGTTTAAAAAAGAATTTCAGTTATATCCGCAAAGTGAAAAAGAATACCAGCTTAACTACCTGATGCTTTTAGCCGGATCAAAGGATGATGCGGATAAGAAATTATTGGAAAGCAAGGTTGCAAAATTAGCTAATAGCGCCGATGAAAAAGATATGATGCAGGCTGCCTCACTTTATACCCGCCTTAAAAAAGTAAATACAGCCGATTCGTTAAATGCGGCTATAAAGGCAAAATTTCCGCAGGGCGATGCTGTTAAAAACGCTATGGGTATGGAGGTCAATAAAGAAAAAGATCCCGCTAAAAAGGAGGCCCTTTACGCTGCCTACATAGCTAAGTATCCTGAGAAGGACGAGAAAAACTCTATTCAGGATAATTTCCGTGTGCAGATAGCCTCATCATATTTACAGGCCAATAATATGGAAGGCTACAAAAAATGGGAGCCTTTGATCAAAAATAAATCATCACTGGCTGGTACATTAAACAATATAGCATACGAGTGGGCAAAAAAAGGGGAGCACTTAGAGGATGCCGCCATGCTGTCAAAACAATCGTTAGATATATTGGATGCAAGTTTAAATGACACAGATGGCATGATGTACAGCACGCCTAAACAAGCCCGCGAAAATAACCGTGCTACTTATTATAACGATGCCGATACCTATGCGTTGATATTACTTAAACAAGGCAAAAATGCGGAAGCATTGAAGTATCAGCAAGAAGTATATGATAACACAAAATATCCCGACCCGGAAATAATTGAGCATTACGCGCAGATACTTGCGGCTAACGGCCAGCACGCTAAAGCACTTACAGCAATAGAAAAAGCATTTGTAGCCGGTAAAGCCAATGAAGCGTTGAAACAGGAACTGGCATTGGATTATGTAAAAGTTAAAGGCAGCGATAAGGGCTATACAGAATATTTAGCCTCATTAGACACTAAGGCAAAAACAAAATCAAGAGAGAAGTTTGCTAAGGATATGATAAACCTGCCGGCACCTGCCTTTGCGCTAAAAGATTTTGATGGTAACGAAGTTTCTTTAGCAAGCCTTAAAGGTAAAGTTGTTGTGGTTGACTTTTGGGCAACCTGGTGTGGTCCTTGTAAGGCATCATTCCCGGGTATGCAAATGGCGGTTACCAAGTTTAAAGATAACCCTAACGTGAAGTTTTTATTTATTGATACCTGGGAAAATGGCGACAATTACCTGCCGGGTGTTAAAAAATTTATTGCTGATAACAAATACACTTTCCATGTATTAATAGATGAGAAAGGTGAGGATGGAAGGCAAGCTAAAGTTGTATCGCAATTTAAAGTAGATGGTATACCAACTAAATTCGTAATCGATAAAAATGGTAATATCAGGTTTAAATATGTGGGCTATTCGGGTTCGGCAGATGCTGTACTGGATGAGGTAACCAACATGGTTGAAATGGCAGCCGACCCTGATGCCGTTACCACATCACCTAAGGTATCGATGCTTAAATAAAGATTACCTATAAGTAAAAAGGCGGCCTGGTATACAGACCGCCTTTTTTATGAAATATAGCCGATTAAAAATTCGGTTTCAATACATATTTATCGTAGAAACGGAAGATGTGTTCCGCGGCTTCTTCGGCAGTATCAACCACACGGTAAAGATTAAGGTCATCCGCGCTGATGTTGTGCTCGTCTGCCAGCATGCGTTCTTCAACCCATTTAAACAGGCCGCCCCAATATTCAACCCCAACAAAAACGATAGGGAAGCGGGCTATTTTACCGGTTTGGATCAGCGTTATTGCTTCAAATGACTCATCCATAGTGCCAAAGCCGCCCGGCAATACTATAAAGCCCTGCGAGTACTTCATGAACATAACCTTGCGGATAAAGAAGTAATCAAACTCCAGGATCTTATCCCTGTCGATATATTTATTGTGGAACTGTTCAAAGGGGAGCTCGATGTTTAAGCCTACCGACTTACCACCTGCCTCGTAAGCGCCTTTATTAGCCGCTTCCATAATACCCGGCCCACCGCCAGATATTACGCCGTAGCCACGCTCTGTAAGCAAGCGGGCGGTATTCTCGGCCAGTTTGTAGTACTTGTTATCGTTATGTGTACGTGCCGATCCAAAAATGGATACGCATGGGCCAATTTTAGCCAGTTTCTCAAAGCCGTCAACAAATTCGGCCATTATTTTAAATATCTGCCAGGAATCGGTAACCTTAATTTCCTGCCAGTTTTTGTTCTCAAATGCTTGTCTTATTTTTTCTTCACCAGTCATGTTCTATAATAAAAAAGTATAACTATAATGTTGCAAGCTTTGTTTTCTTATGCGAGCTTAGCAACAGGCCACCAAAGGTAATTAATCCGTTTACAATGATGAGTTCATTGTCGAAAACATAACCGCCTAAAAGGTTTTTTGACTCGGTGCTGAGGAAGTAACAAACTGCCGGGGATATCAAACAAATAAACGGCACCAGTTTATCATTAACCTGCCTGTTACTCATAAATAAACCAAAGCTGTAAAGCCCTAATAATGGCCCATAGGTGTATGATGCTACCTTGAATATGGCGGTTACTACGGCATCATTATTAAGGGCGTTAAATAAGATGATAGTCAGGAACATTAGCCCTGAAAAAGCGATGTGCACATAGTGCCTAACGTTGATCATCTCCTTGCTGTTTACATCGCCGCGTTTATTGAAGTTTAAGAAATCTACGCAAAAAGAAGTTGTTAAGGCCGTCAGGGCAGAATCGGTAGTGGCAAAGGTTGCTGCGGTTAAGCCCAGCATAAATACCATTGCAGGTACTATGCCCAGGTATTGTAAAGCGATGGTAGGGTATAGGTAGTCGGTTTTTGCTACCGTAATGCCATTGCGTTGCGCATATATGTATAATAAAGCGCCAACACTTAAAAAGAAAATGTTGATCACCACAAACACGGCGGTAAAGCTGAACATATTCTTTTGAGCTTCTTTTATGTTTTTCAAGCTTAGGTTTTTTTGCATCAGGTCCTGGTCAAGGCCGGTCATACCAACGGTAATAAATAACCCACCCAGAAATTGTTTACTTAGATGGAAGTGGCTGCCCACGAAATCATTAAAGAAAAATATTTTGGAGTAGCTGCTGTTTTTGATGGCTTCAGCAGCTTCAAATATATTGTAGTTAAGGCTGTCGCAAATAAAATAGATAGACAGGAACACCGACGATACCAGGAATAAAGTTTGCAGGCTATCGGTTATGATAATGGTTTTTAAGCCGCCTTTAAACGTGTACGACCATATCAGCACTAGGCATATGAGCACTGTTACAGCAAATGGCACACCATAGCTGTCAAAAATGAATTTCTGCAATACGATAACCACTAAATAAAGCCTGAATGATGAGCCAATGGTACGGCTAAGCAAGAAGATGGCTGCTGCTGTTTTATAGCTCCAGGTACCTAAAGCCTGTTCAATATAACTATAGATAGACGTAAGCTTTAAGCGGTAATATAATGGTAACAATACAGTAGCGATAATAATAAAGCCCGCCGCATTACCCAGCACAAATTGAAAGTACGCGAACTGGTCGCCGCTTGGTGCGCCAACCTTACCGGGTACCGATATAAAAGTTACCCCGCTAAGCGCCGTTCCTATCATCCCGAAGGCAACTAAATACCATTTGGAGTTACGGTTAGCTACAAAAAAAGTATCGTTATCTGATGATTTTTTTGAGGTGAGGTAAGATATCACCAGCAGTACCAAAAAGTAACCAACTATAAATGAGAGTAATATTCCCGGCGCCATAATTTATTTAGGGTTTAATGGAACCTGTCAAAAACAGATTGCCCTAAAGTAGAGGTTAGGATCAGCAAAACAAAATTAATTAACCACAATAACGGGCAATTAACCACAGTGGTCACAGAGAAAAATACACAGAGAGCACAGAGATTAAATAATTTTTAAAGCTTTGTGTCCTCCGTGAAAAATCTCTGTGTACTCTGTGGTAAAATATTCTTACCATACTATAAAAGACAATTTATTAACAATATTTTTGCAGGCAAATAACATGACTCATACAACCGCACCAATGAACCGACTGAACCAGCTTTTTGCAACAAAGAAAGAAAACTTGCTTTCGATATATTTTACGGCCGGCTATCCGGAACTGAACACCACCGTTGATATTGCTGAAGCGTTAGAGAAAGCCGGTGCCGACTTCCTGGAGATAGGTTTCCCATACTCAGATCCGGTTGCAGATGGGCCAACAATACAGCATAGCTCACAAACGGCGCTGGATAATGGCATGAATCTTAAATTATTATTTGACCAGCTGAAAGATCTGCGCAGCCGAGTAAGCATCCCTATTTTGTTAATGGGCTATGTTAACCCAATAGTACAATTTGGTGTTGAGCATTTTTGTAAAGCAGCAGCTGCGGTAGGGGTGGATGGCATTATCGTACCCGACCTGCCTATGTATGAATACGAAATGCTTTACAGTAATTATTTTGAGGATAATGATCTGAGCAATATATTCCTGGTTACCCCGCAAACATCTGAAGAACGCATACGTAAGATTGATGGGCTGAGCAATAGCTTTATTTACCTGCTTTCGTCATCATCAATAACAGGTGGTAATTTGCAGTTAACTGATAGTATTGAAGGTTACTATAACCGCATTAAAGCCATGAAGCTGAAAAACCCAACCATTATAGGTTTTGGTATATCAGACCATAAATCGTTTAATAAAGCTTGCCAATATGCTAACGGCGCCATTGTAGGCAGCGCTTTTGTGAAACTACTTGCGGAAGATAACTACATGGACAAGATCCCGGCGTTTATAAAAGCCATTAAAGGGTAGTATTTTAATACTATTATAGTTATATTTAATCCTAAGTTTAAATGCGGCAGGATGACATTTACTTTTAAATTTTTTCCTTTAAAAGATTTAATTTTTTCTATAATCCCAACTATTGGTAGTTATGGCGGATACCTTGACGGAATTATTAAGTTCCCTAATAGATACTTAGCCTTAGGTACGGGTTTAATTGTTTCCATTATATTAGGAATCATATTTCACTCCGAAAATGTACGTACTTATAAGAAATCGCTTGCCGAAATATTGGCCATGGGCTATTTTATGAATTTTACAGGGCGTTTAGCCAAGTTGTTAAAAGGAAAAGCAGATATAGGGTTTTCTTTTGATAAAAAGAGTGTAGCTTATTATGCTCCGGTAAACGTTAATGTGATAGTGGGTATCCCCAAATCATTAAGCTCACTGGTGAAATTTTGTAACATGGTTGAAGCGAAAGCGGATGTTGCTTACATTCGGGAATCAACAAAAAATGATCCATACTGGGTGCGTGCAAATAAAGAGGAGGATGGAACTATTACTATTTATGAGTTTCCACGCACCTTATTTGCATTAAACAGGTATTTAGAAAAAGAATTTTCAAACACCGCAAAGGCGGAAAAAAACTCCAGAAAAATTTACAAATATTTTGATGAAAAGTTAAAACAGTTAAAGATACATCACAGTAATGAGTTTCCTGAAAACCGGATAAAATTTGAATATGTATAACGTGTTTTTTTAAACCGCCAGATTTTTAATTTTAGATGGAGTGAAGTAAAGAATGTAGAGCTTATT
>NZ_JAQBOI010000171.1 GCF_028288105.1 Mucilaginibacter sp.
CAACTACCGTTCCAACTGTTAAGCCTTCCGGAGCTATCATGTATCGTTTTTCACCATCAACAAAATGTAACAGGGCTATACGTGCAGATCTGTTTGGATCATACTCAATAGTTGCAACTTTTGCCGGGATGTCAAATTTATTACGTTTGAAGTCAATCAACCTATATGCTTGTTTATGGCCACCACCCAGGTAGCGCATAGTCATTTTACCGCTGTGGTTACGTCCGCCCGATCTTGTGTTCGCAGATACAACCAACGACTTTTCAGGAACGTTTGTTGTAATATCCGAATTAGATACATCAATTCTGAAGCGGGTACCCGGGGTGACCGGTTTAAATCTCTTTACTGCCATGTCTTATATTATATATTGCTGTAAAAATCTATTGTTTCACCATCCTTCAGCGTGATGATGGCTTTCTTATACGTAGCAGCGCGGCCTGATACTGCACCTGCTTTTGTATTGCGGGTTTTAAGTTTACCTACGTATTTCATTGTGTTAACTGCTGTAACGTTAACACCATACATAGCCTCAATAGCGCCTTTGATCTGAATTTTGTTGGCTCTGTGATCCACTTTAAACGCATAGCGATTAAGTTTCTCAGTTAGTTGAGCTACTTTTTCAGTAAGTAAGGGTTTCTTTAAAATTTCCATAATTACTTAGCTAATGCTTCCTCCAAAGTTTTAACAGCGCCTGTAGTTAAGATTAGTTTACCAGCGTTTAACACATCATAAGTGTTAAGCTGCTCAACCGAAATAACCTTAGTTTTCTTCAGGTTCCTGCTTGATAAATACACGTTGTTGTTTTCTACACCTGCTAATACTAATAACGTTTTATCGTTAGTAACATTCAGGTCAGCTTCCATTTTAATGTATGTTTTGGTTTTGATAGCATCAAAGTTGAAATCTTCCAGAACCAATATATTGTTATCCTTTGCTTTGTATGATAAAGCTGATGCACGGGCTAATGATTTAAGCTTTTTGTTTAATTTAAAGCTGTAATCGCGCGGCTGCGGGCCAAACACACGTCCACCACCATTAAATAATGGAGATTTGATGCTACCTGCACGGGCGCCGCCTGTACCTTTTTGTTTATGTAATTTGCGGGTCGAACCTGCAATTTCATTACGTTGTTTTGATTTGTGCGTACCCTGGCGTTGGTTAGCTAAGAACTGCTTTACATCTAAGTAAATAGCATGATCGTTAGGCTCTACTCCGAATACGGACTCAGGCAGTTGCACCTTGGCACCTGTTTCTTTACCTGATAGATTTAATACGTTGATTTCCATCTTATTTATCCACTATTACGAATGAACCCTTAGCTCCGGGGATAGAACCTTTAACCACGATTAAGTTTTGCTCGGCAAATACTTTAACCACTTCAAGGTTTTGCACTTTAACACGAACGTTACCCATTTGACCAGCCATACGCATGCCTTTAAATACACGTGAAGGCCATGAAGAGGCTCCTAATGAACCTGGGGCACGTAAACGATTGTGTTGACCGTGAGTTTGCATACCCACACCACCAAAACCGTGACGCTTTACAACACCCTGAAATCCTTTACCTTTTGAAGTACCTACTACATCAACGTAATCGCCGGCGGCAAAAATCTCAACAGTAACAGTGTCACCAAGAGCTTTTTCGTCTTCGAAAGTTTTAAATTCAACTAATTTACGTTTTGGAGTAGTACCGGCTTTTTGGAAATGGCCTTTTAACGGACCAGAGGTGTTTTTTTCCTTCTTCTCGCCATATGCTAACTGTACAGCTGCATATCCGTCTGTTTCTACAGACCTGATTTGGGTTACTACGCAAGGGCCAGCTTCGATTACAGTACAAGGAATATTTTTCCCCGCTTCATCGAAAATGCTGGTCATTCCTACTTTTTTACCAATAATTCCTGACATTTTCTTTATTTTATTTGTGCCCATCGAAGCAGTAGGGCTTCGTTCAAGGCATATTATTTCCCCCTTAAGGGACGGCAAAGATAGAAACTTTACATTAATTTTCAAATAGTTAGTAAGTTATTTTTAAATAAATATTCGGTAACCCATTTTATGATTTATAATAATGATTATTAGGCTACTGCTTGTGTATTAAAACCGATGACGTATATTTACCAATTACACCTAAATCTATATTATGGCTTGGGGCATATCTCCACGTAAAATTGCAGTCATCCCCCTTAACGAGTATAGTGCCGATCACTATCTTACACTCATTTATCATGCGTTTAACAATCTTGGCTGGCATATAGATTATTTTAACAACGATGGTATTATTGCTTATACAAATATATCATGGGCTTCATACGCCGAAGAGGTTTCGGTACACATAGTTAATAACCAGGCTATTATTAAAAGTGAATGCGTTGGCTACCAGGCGCTTTTCACAGATTACGAAAAAAACGAGAAAAACCTTGAATTGCTATATGGCGAAATTACCTATGTAGAATACCATTTGAAGCAAAACCTGCAGGAAACTACGCAGGAACTAATGGATAATATCCCCGACCGGCAGTTTATTAGCTTTGATAACCCACCATTGGGCTATAAAGAAAAACTTCGAAGCTTTTTATCGGCCTTCACTCCTACTAAAGGCTACACTATAACACCTGTATTGGTTTTATCAAATATCGCGGTTTATTTAATATCTATGGTAATTATGGCCGCCATGGCTGTAGTTTTATCGATGCAAACCGCCCAACACCATGATAATCTTCAAAACTTAAACAACTGGGAAGATATCTATTTATCGCTCGGATTTGGTAGCCGTACACAGGTACTTAGCGGGCAGGTATGGCGCCTGGTTACTAATACGTTCCTGCATTTTTCTATAATGCATATTGCAGGTAATATGATAGCGCTTATTTACATTGGCTCGCTTATAGAGTGCAAGTTGGGTAAATGGAACTATCTGTTTATTTACCTTCTTACAGGAGTGTGCGCCAGTATTACATCGGTAATATGGCGTGACCAAGGTATAAGTGCCGGGGCCTCGGGCGCTATATTTGGATTGTTTGGTGTGTTACTTGCCTTACTTAGCACCACCTTTTATGAAATTAACGCCCGCCGTGCATTATTAATAAGCACTACCATTTTTGTTGCCTATAATATTATACCTATTGGCCGCCAAATTGATCATGCCGCACATTTTAGCGGGTTGATATCGGGCTATGTTTTTGGATGGATCGCATATTGGGGAATAAAGTATCAAAAACAAAATTTAGTCGCCGCAGCTGCATTGTTAATTACGGTTGTATATACCTCAACCTGTATCTGGCTTGCACCTATTTATGAATTGAAGGAACTGCAACGGCTAACAGACCGTACCCAAAAATTATCAATGGCGCTAAACAATGATTTTTATAAAAATTATGAGCTTACGCACGATCAGCGTTTAGTCATGTTTAAGAACAAGGCCCTGCCCGAGATAGATTCTCTCAGCAAAGTTGGGATACGAATGGATAAGCTCAGTCTACCCAAAAAGCAAAAACAAGTAGCTACAATAAAATCAAAAATTATACTTGAGGAGTGTAAGCTCTATACTTTAATTTATAAAGAATTCATTGATAACGATCGCGTTAAATATCGAAACGAAATTAACAGTGCAACTCAAAAAATAAACACTTTACGTACTGAATGGGGAAAAATTGAGGAAAGCAGTGACTAATGCCTTTTACCCCAACACTCCTACCCCGTCATCAGCCTTCTTATCAACTCGGCGCTTTGCTTGTTGCCTTCTTCCAGCCTGCCTTGAAAGAATGCCTGTACCTCGTTAAAATGCTTCTTGTAGCCTTCCATATCGCCGTAACCTATTATAGACGACCACTCGCGCACTGCCGAATGAAACTCTAAATCGTCGCCACGGATAGTTTTATCGTATAAGGCCGCCTGGATAGATTCTTCCAATAACTCTTCGTCTTTAAACAGATATTCAGCAATACCTAAGCGCAGGCGGAACGGTGGTGTCTGGCAGATCAAGTTATCATACGGGTTAACCCCTAAATGGTACCAGGCATCAACCATACTTAATATACT
>NZ_JAQBOI010000174.1 GCF_028288105.1 Mucilaginibacter sp.
TTATATTAAGGCCTTTGGGTAATATCATTTACATTTTACCCCCGTATTGCATAACTGACGAGGAACTCAATTACATTTACACCACCATTGAGCAAGCCCTTAATGACATTTGAAACATGGAATTAAACACAATACTACCTAAAATAATTGCCGATAACCACTTGCATGCGCGTTGGTTAAATACGCTATCCTTAATGGAAAACACGGGTGCCCGTAAAATATCGGCCAGTGAAGACCCGGCAACAGTTACCTATATTATTTTAAAGCATGCCGCCGAAGAGCATCGCCATGCCTTCTATCTTAAAAAGCAAATAGAAAAAACAGGAAAGGAATTGCCAACGTATTCTTCCGAATACCTGATTGCACCGGCGTTTAGCAAATATTATTTAAATCAATTAGATATTGATGTTTGCCGTTACCTTAAAAAAGAATTGCATTTAACGGGCGCCGAACTGCGCTTTGCGGCTTATCTGCTGGTAACCTATGCAATAGAAGTGCGCGCCGATGAATTATATCCAATTTATCAGGACGCGCTTGATGAGGCCGGCAGCAAGGTAAATGTAAAATCTATCATCTTGGAAGAGGAGGGGCATCTGGAAGAAATGATAAACCAGTTGAAAAAATTCTCGCCCGATTGGGAAAGCCATGCGCAAAAATCGGTTGATATGGAAACTAAGCTATTTAAGGAATGGGTAAACAGTTTATCCGCAGAATTAAACTAAAAAACAAAGCCCGGTAATTTGAAACTACCGGGCTTTAATAATATAAAACGGATTGGCTTAGTTACCGCCGCCGCTTAATGCTTTTAAATCATCCATAGTGATCTTTTCAAAATCAGCTGGTATGCCAAAAGTGCCTGCAGGTGCTTTTTGCTCAATTACACTTTTAACTGTAACCTCTACCGACTGGGTATCCTGGAAATTGAAATATTGTACAGGGAAACCACCAATTGTAGCATAATATTTTGCTATACCTGTTGATGGGATAGAAATATCATTGGTGATCCAAACATCATACGTTTTGCCACTTTTGGTATCTTTCGCTACCACTTTTTTGCAATTAAAACCAGATATTACTTTGGTTTCGGTGCCGGGTGTGAAAGTGAAAGTTGGCAGTTTGGCCATAGCTTCTTCAACTTCGGCAGGCGAAGCTATAGCTGCTTTTTTCATAGAAGCAACGGCTACATCAACCAAAATAGCAAGCGACTGGCCTTTTGCATCAGTTAAGATTTTAATATTTGCCGGGCCCGCCGAAAACAAAAGTGCGGCAGAATCAGTCCTGAAATAAGTTTTCGGCTCTACTGTTTGGCCTTGCATAGTGGTGCTAATGGTAATAACGCCCTCTTTATATGCTTTTTGTGCGCTTGCACTAATAGCTGTTGCGGTAAGGGCCATACCCAGGGCAACAGTAAATAATTTGTTCTTCATAGTTTTAATTTGATGGATACAATTTAGTGTGTAATTAACTTGTGTGCAAATTTTTTAAGATATTTTTTAATTATTTGTACGGATTAGATACTATACAAACCGATTTGTTACGTTTTAATATTTTGTAATTCACCTGCATATTTTTAACGTTTTCCTTAAAACCGGCAATGTATTTATCAGAATTACTACCGGCAATAATAAGCGTTTTGTTTTTAACAATGGCTGTATCAACAAACGCATCGTCACCTATATATAAATAATTAATGCCCAATTGCTGCGGAATAGACTGTATTTGCGAGCTATCGTTTAACAGCAACAGCTTTTTATTTTGAAAAGCTATGAGGTTCCCTTGCTTCAGCAGGTAGGGTAATTGTATGTTTTTATTTAATGGATATACCTTATAATCAGTTACCCGGCTGCTATCCAAACCGGGTTGTATTGAATATTTGAAGTTTTTATCGGTTTCGGGTAAATCAGTTAACACAACGCCTTGGTTACCATCTTTAAAAACAATGCCGGTGTGTTTCCGTAGGTTCAAGAAGGTTACGGATTGAGTATTATTTGCCTTGTATTGTTTCAGTTTGATGCTAATGCTGAATACTAACATACAAGCAAGTGCAACGTTGATCAACCATTTCTTTTTATCGTACAAAAAGTAAAAAACAAAAATGATAATCGCATAAAGCAATAAATACTCAAAAGTATTAAGCCATATTTTGCCTATGCTCGCGTACGGGCTGTGTTCTATAAATGCCAACGCTTTATTCATCAGCAGGATACTATGTTCAAGTAAATATCCTAATGCTTTAGAAACAAAAGACATTTGCGGTAGCATCATCAAAAGCAGCCCGCTATACATAATTACAATAATGGGAATAGCAATAAGCAGGTTGCTCACCAAAAAATAAACCGGGAACTGGTGGAAATAATAGGCACTTAGCGGAAAAGTAATAACCTGCGCTGCTATAGATACCGAACAAGCCAGCCATATTTTATCGGCTATTCGGTTCTTAAAAGTGAACCAGTTATAAACGATAGGTTGGAAAACAACCAGACCGCCAACCGCAAGGTAGGAAAGCTGGAACCCCACATCAGTAAGCAAAAAAGGATCATATAATAACAACGCGAATGCCGACGCTGCCAGCAAATTCAGATTGTTTATATACCTGCTATAGGTTTTACCAGTGATAACCAAACTTATCATTACCGCTGCCCGGTATACTGCCGGCGAAAACCCGGTAAGTAAAGCATAAGCCCAAATAAGGCCGATGATAAGAATAGCCTTAAATATACGGCCGCGCTTATGCCCATTTAAAAAACTTAGTACCCACCCAAGCAGCAAATAAATAATAGCCACATGCCCACCCGAAACTGATAAGATATGGATAGTGCCTGTTTTAGAATACGCCTGCAAAATATCATTACTCAAATCAGCTTTATAACCCAGTATAAGGGTTGATGCTACTGCTATGGCGGTAGTATCCTGCATATTAGCTTTCAATTTGTTAACCAGCTTTTGCCTTAATTGTAGCGCATAGGCAATTATCGGGTTGCCTTTGCCTGCTGTAATTATCTTGTATTGTTTGGGATAAAAAAATGCCTGATAATGCACGTTTTTATTGGCCAGGTACTGTTTGTAATTAAACTCACCGGGGTTATAAGGCGGGTCGACAGTTGTGTATTTAGCTGGTATCAGTAGCTCCTCGCCATAAAATAGGTTTTTGGCAAGCTCATCTTTGATGGTGATAAGTAACGTGCCGCTTGTTTTATTAACCTCGCCATTATTTATGCTTTGTTTAATATCCGCTGTGAAGCGTACAAGGTCATCTTTTACTTTTGGTTCGGAGGTAATAGTGACTACACATTGTTGGGCAGGTTTTTTAGAAAAATGATCGGCTTTATTAAGTTCGTTATGTTGGGTAGTAACAAACCATCCCAGCAAAAATAATATCATGGAAATAAGCGACCGGCCAAGCCAGCGTACTTTGTAAACCCGCAAAAGGGTATAAATTAAATTAAGGCCAATAAATAAAAGGCTGAGAACAATCAGCGCGGGTAAAGCGAATGTATTATTGGTGTTTAAACAGAAAAGCGCGCCGTATATGCCTGCTAAAAAGGGGAGTAGAAGTACAATAACGGGTATCTCACCTTTGTGCTTAGCTATCATATATTTTATTCCCGCCCCGGTGATAAGGTTAATTATGGAATAAAAATAGAATATCTGCGGCTAATTACAACTGATCGCGTACTTCCAGCAAGAATTTTTTCATGTCTTCCAGCGAATCAATTACACGCTGATGGTCGCGGGTATCGCCCATGTTGTGCTTCAGATGGTCTTTAGCGCCTTGCAGTGTATAACCTTTATCGTTTATCAGGTGGAAAATAATTTTGAAATTCTCCAGGTCTTCGGGGGTAAAGTAGCGGTTGCCCTTTTTATTCTTTTTGGGCTGCAGTACATCAAATTCTTTCTCGTAAAAACGTATCAACGACTGGTTAACACCAAACATGGCCGAAACCTCACCCATGGTGTAGTACATTTTACTGATCTCGCGTTCTTTGTAAGGCATATGCAAATGTAAAGTTTTAGCAGGGAAGTGTGCAAACCTAAGTCTGTAAAATATGTATTAATTAGCCGCGAAAATTGAATAGGATAAAAAGGTAAATACGATCATCTTTTTTATGGTATCAAAAAAAAGATTAAATTAGTAAGCTAATTAATTATGACTAAACCTTTTTTCCTGCTTGCCATAGGCCTTTTTGCTGTAAATTTTGCCTTTGGCAATACAGCCGATTCGGCAGTAACCATTAATTCTACTGTAGAAACTTACCAGTTTGTATACAATACAAAAACTGTTTCTGTTGAGATAAAGCAAAAACTTATCGCTACTTATATTGCCAATACTTTCCAGGCAAACGTCCCTATAGCACAAGGATATAACAACCATGTTACCATTAATAATGTAGAATGCAAAGTAGATGGCCGCACCCCACGCGACTTTAAACCTACCTATACTTACTATGGCAGCGACGACGTATTTTACTCTGACCAGAAGATCTGCTATTTTCCGTTAACCATTCCCAAAAAAGGTGGCCTGGGTGTTGTTACTTTTGAGGAAACCGTAAATGACCCACGTTACTTTACCAGCATCGGTTTTTCTGAAGCTTATGCCGTAAACCAAAAAGAAATCAGCGTGAAAATTCCCCGCTGGATGAAGGTTGAACTGAAGGAATATAACTTTAACGGGTTCAATATCAAAAAAACCACACAATATATCAGCGGCGAGGATGCCGACCTGGTAACTTATACCATTAAAAATTTACCCGCTACTAAGCAAGAGGGTAATAGCCCCGGCCCAACTTATTTGTATCCGCATTTAATGGTGCTTTGCAAATCGGCAAGTGTTGGCGGGAGCAGCGTTACTTATTTTAATACACTTGACGATCAGTACAAATGGTATCACAGCCTTATTAAAAATACAGTTGCAGACCAAGCGGCTATAAGTACAAAGGCTAAGGAACTTACAAGCGGTTTAACTACCGATATTGATAAGATAAAAGCGATATTTTATTATGTACAGGATAATATTAGATACATAGCATTTGAAGACGGTATGGCAGGTTTCAGGCCCGAAAATGCAGATGAAGTTTTGCGCAAAAAGTATGGCGATTGTAAAGGTATGGCCAACCTTACTAAAGCTTTGTTAATGGCATCAGGCTATGATGCAAGGCTTTGCTGGCTGGGTACCAAGCATATTGCTTATGATTACCAAACACCATCTTTGGCTGTAGATAACCATATGATATGTGCGCTTAATTATAAAGCTAAAACATACTTTTTAGATGCGACCGAAAGCTATTTAGGCTTTGATGAATATGCTGAGCGCATACAGGGCAGGCAGGTGTTGATAGAAGATGGTGAAAAATACGTGCTAACAAAAGTGCCTGTTGCTGCAGCGGGGCAAAATGCCAACATCCAAACATCAAAAATGAGCATTATTAATGGCGCCTTTACCGGTACTGTTAATTACGTGTGGAAGGGAGAAGATAAAGAGGAGATATTAACAGGTATTAACAGTATTAAGCGCGAGAAAACCGAAGATGCAATGATCAAATACCTGGCAGGCGATAATAACGATTACACTATAACCAACATGGTATTATCTGGCACCAGCAACCCGGATAAGGATCTTACTGTATCGTATGACCTTAGATCTAAAAATGGTATTTCATCTTTCGGGAAAACTTATTACATCGATCTGGATCATACAAAAGAGCTGATGGATGCCCTTATTAAAACAGATGAACGGAAGCACGATTACTGGTTTGACCACAAACTTAACCTTAGCCGTACAGTAACCCTAACTATACCACAGGAATATAAGGTGTCATCGCTGCCTGTGGCCTTAAACATTGTAAATGCCAACTACGAGTTTCATGTACAATATTTAAGCGCGGCAGATAAGGTTACCTACAAAAAAAGCATTATTATCAAAAACACACATTTGCCCAAAGCAGGCTTTGCCCAATGGAATACAGACATTGAGCAGCTTATAAAAACGTATAACGACGCACTAATTATTAAACCTATAACTGAATGAAAAAACCTTTACTCTTACTTTCTTTTTTAATTGTAATCGGCACTGCACTGTATGCGCAAACCTATAACGAAAAAGCTGCCGAAGTACAAAAGATGGTATGGGCAAATGCCCCACCCGAGTTTAGCCTTAAAGATGTTCCGGCGAAATATGCCAACGAAAGCGCTGTGATACTGGCGCAGTCATACACCATGCAGCGTACATCAAACCTTAAGTTTAAATTTATGATAATTGCAGCTGGTGTTGCCAATAGGGTAACCAAAATATCAACCCTGCATGAGCGTGTTAAAATAAACGATAAGTCGGCCCTGGAGCGTTACTCCACGCTCGAATATCAAAAGAAACTGGATAAAAGCCAATCGTATATGCTGGTTAAAATGAACGACGTGCATAACACCTACATTGGCGCAAAAATTATTAAGCCAAACGGGCAGGAAACCACCGTTAATACCGGCGAGGAAGTGCTTTTGAAAAATACAGGTAAAGATCAAAAAGGCAAATTGGCCATACCCGGCCTGCAGGTTGGCGATATATTGGATTATTACATCAGTAATAATGATCTGTCTGAAAATGCCATGGAAGATTCTTATAAAAAGAACGACCAGATCTATGTACTGGCAGACGAGTATCCGATACTTAACTATTCGTTGTATTTTCAATTCAATAGCAAAGCATCGGTTTATTATGTATCCGCAAATGGGGCCCCAAAGCTTGAGGAAAGTACTTTGCCTAATAGCGATCAGGTTTTTAAAATGAGCCAAAAAGACCTTCCAAAGTATCAAAGCCAGAAGTGGGTTTCTGTATATCGCCAATACCCGTATATTGAAATAAGCAGTGCCTCCAAGTCAAAAATGATGACTTATAACAATCCTGCTGCAAGGGCAGGCGGGCTAACAGATAACAAGAACCTTTTTCAGACCTTTTTCAACGAGCTAAGCAACCCTATTGACCAGGAACCGAAAAACATACTTAAAGATTACTTTGACAGCAAAAAGAACTTAAGAGCCGCGCCGCTCGATAGTTCGATGAAGATCTTGTACGATGCCTGGAAATTACATGTTTTTGGAAATTTTGACAAAGATGATCTTAGTGATCTGAGCTTGCTGAATTACCGTAAAGCTAAAGGTACAGTGGCTGTCATTAACATGAGCCGTATTTTAACAGACATGGATATCCCTCATGAAATATTGCTGGTGTGCTCTCGAGATAATAGTAGCCTGGATAACGTTTATAATTTTTCTGACCTTGACGCGCTGATACGGATAAGCAATGGTAACAACCCTTTATACATGTGCTTTGATGATGTGCTTACCCATTTCAACGAGATACCGGCTAAGTTTCAGGGTGAAAAGGCAATTAGTATGGTGCCTAAACGCAAGAGCTCGACAAAATATGTGTTTGATGAAATGAATACAACCATACCAATGGTGAGTGCGGAAAAGAATCATATTGATGAGCAGTTGCAAATTTCGCTGCTGGCCGATATGCAGAAACTAAAAGTGCAAAGGCTGGTAAAACAAACGGGGAATATGCGGCACAGTGATCAGAAAAACCTATTGAGCGCTATGGATATTGATAATGCATTAATGGAGTTAGTAAAAGGGGAGCCACTTGCCAAACGCCTTTCAAAAAATCCGGATACCAAAAAATCTGCCGACGCATTTCTTGCAGGTATGGGTAAATCATTGGTAGAGGTACGTAAGAGTTTTATGGACGAAGCTAAGGGACAGTTTGACCAGGAGCCCACGCAGATTAGCGATTACAAAGTGATTAACCCTGCCATTGAAAATAACAAACCCGTGTTTGAATACACCTCCACGGTGGTGCTGAACAATTTGGTGAAAAAGGCTGGCAACAACTATATTATAGATGCAGGTAAACTTGCAGGCAGCTTTGTACAGCTTGATGAAAAAGATAGAAAACGTACACTTGATGTTTATATGCCGAGCGCCCGCAGCTTTAAATACACGCTTAGTATAATCATCCCGCAAGGTTATAAAGTAAACGGCGTTGAGGAGTTAAATACCAAAAAGATAAATAAAACAGGTTCTTTCACTTCAGCCGCGGCGGTTACAGGCAATGTATTAAACATAGTGGTTACCCGTAATTACAATAATAATTTTGAAAAAGCTGCCGACTGGCCTTTAGTTAGCGAACTGATAGATGCCGGTTTTGCTTTTAATAATCAGAAAATTCTGCTGGAGAAATAAGAAGCCGATTTACAATATGCAAAGGGCGATGGATTAATACATCGCCCTTTTTTGTTGCCTGACAAGGACGGAGTTTTAGTGCACATGTTGCCTTTCTTCACGCGTCATTGCGAGGTACGAAGCAATCTCCTGATTTACATGTCGCCGACCTGTCCTAAAGAGATTGCTTCGTACCTCGCAATGACGCATTTACATACTGTAAACAATATGTTCATTTTTGTAAAGACAAGCGTACAATTTTGTAAGATAACTCCGTAAAATTTCACACTTTTGCACTCTATTTATTACTATGACCGCTATAGAAATACGCCAGGCTTTTCTTGATTTTTTCGCTTCTAAAGGCCACATTATTGTGCCAAGCGCACCTATTGTTATTAAAAACGACCCTACACTGATGTTCACCAATGCAGGGATGAACCAGTTTAAGGATGTGTTTTTGGGCGAGGCACCTGCAAAAGCGCCGCGCGTAGCCGATACGCAACGCTGCCTGCGTGTAAGCGGCAAGCACAACGACCTGGAAGAGGTAGGTATTGATACCTATCACCACACCATGTTTGAGATGCTGGGCAACTGGAGCTTTGGCGATTACTTTAAAAAAGAAGCCATTGCCTGGAGCTGGGAACTATTGACCGAAGTTTACAAACTGCCTAAAGAACGCCTTTATGTTACTTATTTTGAAGGTGACGATAAGGAAGGACTTGAAAAAGATACCGAAACCTACGATCTGTGGAAACAGTATGTAGACGAGGCACATATCCTTCCCGGCAATAAAAAAGATAACTTTTGGGAAATGGGCGAAACAGGCCCTTGCGGACCGTGTTCAGAGATTCACTTTGATAGTCGCCCGGATAATGAGCGTGCCGAGGTTAGCGGTGCTACGCTGGTTAATGCCGACCACGACCAGGTTATTGAGATCTGGAATAACGTGTTTATGCAGTTTAACAGGTTAAAGGATACTTCCTTACAGCCATTGCCGAACAAACACGTAGATACCGGTATGGGTTTCGAGCGTTTGGTACGCGTACTGCAGGGTAAAACCTCTAATTACGATAGCGACGTTTTTCAGCCGATAATTCAATTTATTGCTGAGAAAAGCGGCAAAAAATATAACAGCGCGGCTAAACCGGGTGATGCCGATTGGGCCGATGCTGTAGCCATGCGCGTACTGGCCGATCATATCCGTGCCATTAGCTTTGCTATTGCAGACGGGCAACTGCCTGCAAGTAATAAAGCGGGTTATGTTATCCGCAGGATATTACGTAGGGCCGTACGTTACAGCTACCAAACATTAGATTTTAAAGAACCCTTCTTTAATGAGCTGGTGCCTTTATTGGCAGAGCAGTTTAAAGGCGTGTTTGATGAATTATATAATCAGAAAGACTTTGTTCAGAAGGTGATTTTAGAGGAGGAAGTTTCTTTCCTGAGAACATTATCTGCGGGTATCAGGAAATTTAAAGAGGTAACATTAGGGGGGGATAAAGTCATTTCTGGCGCCACAGCTTTTGAATTATCAGATACTTATGGATTTCCAATCGATTTAACAGAGTTAATGGCACGTGAAATTGGCGGTTCGGTTGATATAGAAGGTTTTGAAAAAGCCCTCCAAGGTCAAAAACTCCGTTCCCGCGCTGCTACAGCTGTAAGCGCCGGCGACTGGGTGGTATTACGCGGTGGTGACAATACCGAGTTTGTAGGTTATGACGAGATGCAGATCTATTGCGACATCCTGAAATATCGTAAGGTAACGACACAGGGTAAAGAGCAATACCAGCTCGTACTTAACCAAACACCATTTTACGCCGAAGGTGGTGGCCAGGTTGGTGATACCGGTGGACTTACAAGCGAATGGTATGACGAGCAAAAAGGTCCGCTTCAATTCGATGTAACCGATACCAAAAAAGAGAATGGCCTGATCATCCACTATGCAAACCTGCAGCCTTATTATTCAGTAGAAACAGGTGAGCAAAAAGAATGGACATTGCCTAACCCAATGCCAACCCGCTTTATGGCGTACGTTGATATGGGCAAACGCATCATGACCAACGCTAACCACTCGGCTACACACCTGCTGCATGCAGCGCTAAAAGAAACTTTAGGTGAACACGTTAACCAAAAAGGGTCGTTGGTTAACCCTGACCAGTTACGTTTTGATTTTTCGCACTTCCAAAAAGTTACCGATGATGAGATAGAAGTACTGGAGCGTATTGTTAACGAAAAGGTGCGCGCAGCTATCCCTCTGAAAGAACAACGCCGTGTATGGTACAATGATGCCATTGAAAGCGGCGTTACGGCATTGTTCGGTGAAAAATATGGTGATTTTGTTCGCGTAATAACATTTGATGATAAATTTAGTAAAGAGCTTTGTGGTGGTACTCACGTACAAAATACTGCCGAGATCGGTTTCTTTAAAATAACAGGCGAAAGCGCCGTTGCTGCCGGGGTACGCCGTATCGAGGCGATCACCAGTTACAATTCGCTAAATTATATCCAGGAGGAAGGCCGGTTGGTGAAAAAGCTGAAAGAGCTGCTTAGAAACCCTGCCGACCTGCCCAAAAGCGTTGAGAGCCTTATTGAGGATAACAACC
>NZ_JAQBOI010000198.1 GCF_028288105.1 Mucilaginibacter sp.
GGGATAGAAAACGGGCAAACCATAAAGATTAAAGGCCATGGTGGTGCAGGAAGCAATGGTGCACCAGCGGGCGATTTGTACATTAAATTTGCTATCCCCGAAGATGCGGAGTTTAAACGTGTAGGCAATGATTTGTACCGCAACATAAGCCTTGACCTGTATACAGCCGTTTTAGGTGGCGAAATTACTGCTGATACCCTTACTGGCAAGGTGAAACTGAAAGTACAGCCGGGTACGCAACCCGGAACTAAAGTGAAGCTTAAAGGCAAAGGCCTGCCGGTATACAAAAAAGATAATCAATTTGGCGATCTATACCTTACCTATAATATACAAATACCCACAAACCTAAATCCAAAGCAGAAAGAGTTATTTGAAGAACTGGCTAAATCATAAACCTATGAGAACAGAAAATTTAATAACCGTGAAGGATTTTTGTGTGTACCATAATGTGGCATACACATTTGTTGAATACCTGGCTGATGCCGGGTTGGTTAAGGTAACTACTGTTAACAAAACCCACTGTATCCCAATTGATGAGATACAGAAGCTGGAACGCCTTGTGCGCTTGCACAGCCAGCTGGAAATTAATGAACCGGGCGTTGCAACCATAAATAATTTGCTGGAAAAATTAGAGGATATGGAGCAGGAAATGAGTGTTTTAAGGAGCAAATTAAGGCTTTACGAAAAGTAGTATTCCAAAAAGGAGTGAGGTTTTATTAAACCATGTTGCCGTTATGGTGTCATAGATACAAATGAAACAATAATTGTAACTAAATTCACTACTATGAAACTGATTAAAATTTCAATAATAGCATTAGTATTAACCTTGGGCGCGCAGTTTGCAAAAGCGCAGGTAAGTGTTGGGATAGGTGTAAATTTAGGCGCCCCTGTACGTGTTATTGAAAGACCGTATTATTATGATGATTACGACCGCGTGGTTTACTATGACCGCCCGGTACGCAGATATTATGCTCGCCCGGTTTATAGGGCACGTTATTATGAACGCCCGGTTTATCGCCGCCAGGTAGTTTATCGCGAACACTATCGCGGTCACGGCGGTGGGCATGGTAGAGGTCATGGTCATGGAAGACACTAATTTTAATATAAATATATATGAAGCCCTTCAGCAATGAGGGGCTTTTTTATGATAAACAGGGGGCTATCTACGCTACTATTTTTATTATGTTTGATGCGGATTGTAGCATCTTGATGAAATGAGTGTATCTGCAAAACTTGTACAGGCAGCATTTGTGATCCCGCCGCGGGTGCATTTGTTGGATATTACCGGCCCCGCTCATGTTTTTTATGAGGCGGCAGATTATGGGGCTCCCTTAAAGTTGCATTTCTGCAATATTCATGCTCAAGAACATTGCATTCAAAGTAGCAGTAGCCTGTTTTTATCTAATCTTATAAACTATAACGAACTTAACCTGCAACCCGGGGACGTAATATTTGTGCCCGGCCTGGAATCGTCTTTGTTAACTAATGATGGATTTTTAACCTCATCAAGAGCTTTCCAGTACTGGTTAAAAAAGCAATATGATAACGGTGTTAAAATATGCTCGGTATGTACCGGCGCTTTTTTACTGGCCGAAGCCGGGCTGCTTAACCATAAGGAATGTACCACACACTGGAAGTATACAGACCGCTTTCAGACCAGGTTCCCTCAAACTTTATTGAAAAGTAACCGCTTGTTTGTAAAGGCAGATAATATTTACACCAGCGCAGGTGTTTCGTCGGGTATCGACCTGGCATTATTCATGCTCGAAGAGTTGTTCGGTTCTGGCTTTGCCGCCAAAATTGCCAAAGAGATAGTGGTGTATATCCGCCGTACCGAATCAGACCCGCAAATAAGCGCGTTTATGCAATTTCGCAACCACATTGATCAGCGCATACATACAGTACAAGACTTGCTGTCACAATCGTTAGATAAGAAGTTGAGTATAACACAGCTTGCAGCAGAAGTGTTTATGAGCCCCCGGAACTTAACCCGTCTATTCAGAAAAACCACTCAAATAAGCATAGGCGATTATCTTAATAACCTTCGCCACGAACGTTCTGTTCAAATGATAGCCGATGGTTATACTATGCAGGCGGCAGCACAAAGTTGTGGCCTAAAAAGTACCAATCAGTTGCGCTCTATTATAAAAAAGCAGGTTTAATGATGGCCTGATATTGCGCTTAGTTGGCTGTAATAGTTTATGCGGGGTAGGTAGCTTTGCGCATAAACTAAATCATCATGAAAAAAATACTTTTACTAATTGTTATATGCTTACAGGTATGTGTTCTTATAAACCATGCATCGGCGCAGCCTAAAAGTAATTACTATTGCCCTCCCTGCGGCGATTGCGATAAAATAGCCTATAAAGCAGCCGGAAAATGTCCGCATTGTGGAATGACTCTGGTGAAACAAACCGCCGCAGAACATGATAAAAACACAAAACGGTATAAAGTGGCTTTTTACCTACAAGATGGCGTAGAAGTATTAGATTTTGCCGGCCCAATGGAAGTTTTCGCTTATGCCGGATTTGATATTTTTACCGTATCGGCAACTAAAGAACAGATCAAATCGCAAGGGATACTAAAAGTGACTCCCGATTATAGTATTGACGATGCCCCACATGCCGATATACTGGTGTTTTTTGGCGGTAACGCAGGCGTTGCTGCTAATAACCCTAAAGTAATAGACTGGGTGAAAAAACAGACAAATATTGATTACTACTTTTCTGTTTGTACCGGTGCATTTATATTGGGTAAAGCAGGTTTGTTAGATAATTTAACCGCAACTACCTTTCACCTGAGCATTGAGGATTTGAAAAGGGAAGTCCCTAAAGCTAAGGTTTTAAAAAATGTGCGTTATGTTGATAACGGTAAAGTAATAACCACTGCCGGTATATCTGCCGGTATTGATGGCGCCTTACACCTTGTAGAAAAAGTACGTGGTATTGAGGCCGCCAAACAAGTTGCCGCCTATATGGAATATGATAAATGGGTGCCGCAGCAAGGGTTAGTTATTGCCAAAAGCAAATAATATTCCTGCAACTATTTCTTTTCTAAAAAGCTGTTTAGCGCGTGCTGGGTAAATTCAGATAATACCAGCTCGCCGCTAATGGCAGCACGTTCGGTGAGTAGCTGGTCCCAGTCTTCGGTACCTTCCCATAGTATTTGTTTAAGGCCTACCAGCGCCTGGGGGTGGTAGGAGGCAAGCTTATGTGTAAGCGTATCCAAGGCTTCGTCCAGTAGCTTAACGTTGGCATACACCTCGTTATACAGCCCTTTCTCCATAGCCCATTGTGCCGACTGGAAATCGACCGCGCGAATAGTTAGCTGTGAAAAGGCCGGCAACCCTATCTTACGTATCACCGCGGGGGATATTACGAATGGGCCTATACCTATAGCCAGCTCACTCAGTTTAATTGATGCAGCTTCTGTTGCCAGGCAATAATCAGCACCGGCGGCAAGCCCTACGCCGCCACCCACAGCTTTGCCTTGTATGCGAGCTATTATGATCTTGGGCGATTTACGACAAGCGTTTATCACATTGGCAAAGCCCGAAAAAAATACCGCGCCCGCCTCTTTATCTTTAATCCGTAGTAGTTCATCAAAGCTGGCACCCGCACAAAACGTGCGTTCGCCGGCGCTCTGTAAAACAATAACTTTAGTTTGCGGGTCGTTGCCTGCTTCGTTTATTTTATCGGTAAGTGCTTGCAACAGGTGAGCAGGCAGTGAGTTTTGTGCAGGGTGATAAAAGCCAATGGTTGTAATGCCATCGGCACTGGTATTAATAACTACGTTTCCGTTAATGCTATCGGTCATAATTGAGCTGATGATGAATGCATGGCAATATCCGTAATTTAAATGAGCCTGCAAATTTTCAAAGTATTCAAATATGCATTGCTATACAAAGCATGCTGTAACCTTTCTAATAAGTTCCGCGTCACAAAACACAACCAATTAATAATCACAATCATGGAAAAGAAGTTATTCAACCTCTCTCTTATCCTTGCACCGTTATTTTATACATTATCCGGTTTCTTTTGGCTGGCAAACGGACGATATAATGTAACAGGTGGCACGCTTATAATTGTAGGGAGCGTTTTTTGGATAGTTGTATTTAATGGCTTGTTTGATGTGTTGAAAGTTAAAACACCTGTTTACAGCACTATCGGAAGGTTTTTAGCTATTTATGGCTGTGCTTGCGGTGGGGTAGCCTTTGGCCTGCAAGATGCATTTGCTGATATATTTGGTATATCACATAAAACTATGCTGGATGGTTTGGGTTCGCATGCCATATTTGCTAACCTTGTTTTTTGGATAGGAGGGCCGCTATTCCCTATAAGCGTGTTTGTGCTGGGTATTGTACTTGTACGTACAAAAGCCATAACGTTATGGGCTGGTGTGCTTTTTTCATTAGGGGGAATACTGTTCCCTGTATCGCGCATATTACGTATAGAGACTATTGCCCATATAGTTGATATGTTAATGCTGATACCAATGGTTTATATTACCTTCTGTGGAGTATCGAACAGTAATAAGAGAAAACCAAATTATGATCAGGCCAATAGTGGTATTTCGAAATAAAAGGTAGAGCCCTGGCCAGGTTCGCTTATAACACCGATGGTCCCATTATGGTTAGTGATGATCTCGTGCGAAATATATAAGCCCATGCCTAAACCACTTGTCATGTTCTTTTTATCCTCTACACGATAAAAACGCTCAAATATCCTGCTTTGCTGATCTTTGGATAAGCCTATACCATGGTCTGTAACAGATACCCTTACATTGTTGCCATATTTTGCAGCTGTTACAGATATGTTTTTGTTGGTTTGCGAATACTTTACCGCGTTGTTTAACAGGTTCATTAATACTTGTTCAAGGCGTTCGGTATTTCCTTTTACGATAAACGCATCAGCTATATGTTTTTCAAACTGATAGGATGGATAAACATGTTCGGCATTTTCAATACACTGATTTATCAGGTCGGTAATATTTACATCAGATAAAGCATACTCTAACCTGCCTGCTTTTATTTTACTCACATCAAGCAAATCGTTAATAAGGCTTTGCAGCTTATTTATAGATAAACTTGCCTTGCTTATATATTGCTTGATAATTGGGGGCAGTTCTTCTTTATTATATCCTGCAATTAGCTGCAGGTAGCCTTTTAAACTGGTTAATGGGGTTTTAAGCTCATGACTGGCAATACCAATAAACTCATCTTTACGATCCATCTCACGTTTCTGGTCTTCAATATCTGTAGCCGTACCTACCCAGAATATAATTTCGCCCTTATCGTTCTTTAGTGGTTTTGACCGGTTAAGGTGCCAGCGATAAACCCCATCGTACCTGCGGTACCTGTTTTCTACTTCAAACATTTCACCGGTTTTTAATGATCGTGTGTACTTTTCAGCTGTTTCTTTCAAATCATCCGGGTGTACCAGTTCTTTCCAGCCAAAACCGCCTGTGGTTTCAAAATCTTTACCCGTATAATCATACCAGCGCTGGTTATAAGAGTTTACATTACCATCGGGCAAATTGGTCCATGTCATTTGCACAATATTGTTTGTAAGCAGCTTAAAGTGCTCGCGGCTTATTACCAGGTCATGTGTGCGTTCTTTTACAGTAGCTTCTAACGAGCTATTTAGTTTCTGAGTATTAGCACGTGATTCTTCGAGTTGCGCATTACGCAGGTGTAACTGTTTTTCGGTTTCTTTTAATACGCTTAAATCTGTAATAATAATGCTAAGCGCTATACCGCTATCAAGCTCAATAGTGTTACAAGAGAACATGCAATGCATATCTTTGCCACCGCCATCTTTCAAAATAATTTCCTGCCTGCAATCTTCATCCCAACTGTTGTGTATCAACTGTTCCAATTTATCTTTTGAGGTATCGGGAACAAAAGAGGCAAGGGGCATTCCAATTGTTTTCTCCAATGGAGTATCAGCCATTTCGGCAAAGCGGGTATTACAATACAGAACTATGCCGTCGCGGTTTATGGTAACCGCTCCTTCACTCATTTTCTCAATAAATACACGGTAAGTTTGGTCGGCTGTTTTTAAGGTGTAGAGTTGGTGACCGGTTTTATCCTTTACAACCAGGGCATCAACCTGCCCGGTGCGTATAGCATTAATAGTTTCATGTGCTTCTTCAAGCTGAAACCGCAGTTCTTCTATTTCGCTTAAAAGTTCTTTATCTGAATTGGGTTGCTCCATAATTAACTGTTTGTGGAAAGGCCAAGTCCTTTTAAAACCCTCTTTGTATCGCTCATATCACCTATCATCCTTCTTTTAGGGTAGGGTGCTAATTTTATCATTAAAGGCACTGCTATTACATCTTCCCCGTGGGCAAGTTGTGGTTGCTGGTGAATATCTATTATTTGCAGATCGTAGTTACCTGGCAGATATTCCTCACAAATAGATTTTATATTTTCTACCGCACGGATAGAGTTAGGGGATGCCCCCGTAATAAACAAGCGTAATACATAAATCCCAGCCTCGGTATTTTCCTCATTGTATCCATCTAAAACCCCGCTTTCATCGGCCATAACTATTTATTTATACAATTAAGCGGGGCGAATGTTTAAACCAACCAATACCTTTTCCTCGTTAGATAGGTCTCCAATTATCTTACGGATAGGCTCGGGCACTTTCCTAACCAGCGTTGGTATAGCCAGTATCTGGTCACCCTCAGCCAGTTGTGGTTTTTCTAAAAGATCCACTACCTCAATGCGGTACTGGCCTTTTAAATGTTCTTCGCAGTATTTTTTAAGGTTGCTTAACGCGGTAACAGATTTTGGTGTTTTACCTGCTACATATAGCCTAAGCTCCCATTTTTTATCAATTCTTACCATTATTTTTTACGGGATGTTTTGGAGGTTTGCACATTTTCTTCCGTTTCGCCTCTTCTTATCTTGATCACTTCCTCACGGTTTTTTCTTAATATTTCTTTTTTAAGCTCTTCTTCCAGGTAAACTTTATTAAGTTCTTCCTCTACCGATTCAAACTCGGTATGCAGGCTGGCTATTTTAGCCTCGAGTACTTTGCGCTTGCGAATGATCTCCCTGTCTTTACGGGTAACCGCGCTGTTGCGTATAGCTTCGCCGGTTTGTTCCAGCAGCATTTGCTGTTCGCGGGCCGAGCCTGTAAGTATACCATCGGGACCCAGGTAAACATCTACCAGTTGGAGCCCGTTACCGGTTATTATAAATTCACGCACCTGGTTTGAGTGTTTCATTCCGCGCGATTTCATAACATATAAACCACGATTACGTTCGCCGTTAAACTCAATGTCGCGTACCAGTATCCAGGCATCTACCAATGATGATACCCCCTCGTCGGTCTGTTCATTCACAATAGTGTTTAATGATAACGCGGTGAACATTACAGAGATTTGCTCTTCCTGCAAAAAATCTATCATGCGCA
The DNA here is from genome assembly GCF_028288105.1 of Mucilaginibacter sp. Taxonomy (GTDB): domain Bacteria; phylum Bacteroidota; class Bacteroidia; order Sphingobacteriales; family Sphingobacteriaceae; genus Mucilaginibacter. The sequence continues at coordinate 7,425 of NZ_JAQBOI010000198.1, forward strand.
CCAGCATATTTTTTACCTCACTTACCGAGCCTATGTTAATGAAATTGGTGATCGGGTCAATAATCACCACACTTGGGCGGTATTTTTTGATACACTTATGCATAGCTACCAGGTGCATTTCTAACCCGTGTAAATTTGGCCTTGACGCGTTAAATATAAGCAAGCCACTATCAACATGTTTTTGCAGATCTATACCTATTGAACGGATATTACGGATAATCTGGTTTGGCGACTCTTCCATGGCAAAATAAATACACTTTTCTTTTCGGTTACAGGTTTCGTTGGCAAAAGATGCTGCCAAACTTGTTTTACCTGTACCTGCGGTGCCCGATACCAGCACACTGCCGCCGCGATACAGGCCCCGGCCGCCCAGCATATCATCCAAAGCTTTTACCCCGGTTGATATCCGCTCGGTAGAAACCGTATTGGCCATTTTTAATGAGGTTACTGGCAGTACCGATATGCCGTCCTCATCTATCAGGAATGGATATTCATTTGTGCCATGCACAGTACCACGATATTTAATAACGCGTAACCTACGGGTGGTTATCTGGTTAACTACCCGGTTATCAAGTAGTATTACACAATCAGATACATATTCTTCCAGGCCCTGGCGGGTTAACGCGCCTTCGCCGCGTTCGCCGGTAATAATGGCGGTTACACCTTTTTCCTTTAACCAGGTGAACAGCCTGCGCAGTTCGGCACGCAAAACTGCCTGGTTATTTAAACCTGAAAAAAGGTTTTCTAAGGTATCAAGCACTACACGTTTAGCGCCAATACTGTCAATAGCGTAACCCAAACGAATGAACAATCCTTCCAGGTCGTATTCGCCGGTTTCTTCTATTTCGCTGCGGTCAATATGTACATGGTCTATTTTTAATTTATTTTCGGCTTGTAGTTTCTTTAAGTCAAAGCCCAGCGATGCCACGTTTATAGCCAGCTCATCAGATTTTTCTTCAAAAGCTACAAAAACGCCGGGTTCATTATACTGTACGGCGCCGCGTACAATAAACTCAATCGACATAAGTGTTTTACCTGATCCGGCTTCGCCGCATATCAGGGATGGTCTACCGTATGGAAGCCCTCCGCCTGTAATTTCATCAAGCCCTGTTATGCCTGTTAAAGCCTTTGGTAATGTACCATATTGTACGGGCTCTTTATTTTTTTGAGACTTACTCATGTAATCTAATCGTTTTTCAATATTTCATAAAATATAATATCACCTTAACAAGCAAGTGTATTGCTTGGAGAAAGGTTTATTTATTCAATTACGTTGTAAGGTATCTTACAAATTATTTCGAGTTAACTACATGAAATTATAATTGTTTGGATTATAACATTTAATTTACGTTTTGCCCATAAACAATAACCTTGAAATAAATTAATTAACATTTATTTAAAACGGAATGAGGGTTATCTGCGATAATAAGAGACTAAAATTACCCGTTGCAGATACTAACCTATATTATTGATATAACAGATTAGCTATAATCAAACAGAAGGATTAATATTGTATTATTATCCGCAAGGCGCTCCCCCTGATTAATTTATTGCAGTATATTTATATTGTTTTTCTACCAAAGACATGGAAAGCGACATCTATCAAAATGCTTTGCAAAACGAAAACCTGTTTAAGACCATCATAGACGAGTCCCCCTCACCGGTTGGCTTATACGTTGGTCCTGATATTGTTATTACGTTAGTGAACGATGCCATACTAAAGGTATGGGATAAGGATATATCAATAATTGGTAAAACCTTTCGCCAGGCATTGCCCGAGTTAGAGGGCCAACCCTTTTTTGATATTTTAGACGAAGTATATGCAACAGGCATAGCTTATGAAGCATATGGCGAACGGGTTAACCTGTTAGTGAATGGGCAACTGCAACCTTTTTATTTCAATTTTACCTATAAGCCACTTAAGAATGATAATGGAGAAGTGTGGGGTATATTAAACACTGCCGATGACGTTACCGAATTGGTGCTTACCCGCCAAAAACTGGCGGAAAATGAGGAGCGGATACGTTTCGCGCTGGATTCGGCACAATTAGGCACCTGGGATATGAACCCAGCCACCGAAGTTGTTACCTGGGATGAACGTTGTAACCGCCTGCATGGCTTTGCAAAAGGCGAGTCAATGACTTATAAAGATGTGTTAAAGAATATCCACCCAAACGACCGTGAGATGGTGGAAGAAAAGGTTAAACAAACCCTTGATCCTAATGGTAATGGTATTTACGATTGCGAGTTTAGAACGATCAGTTCGGTAGATAAGCAATTAAGGTGGCTGCGCAGTAAGGGTAAAGCTTATTTTGATGATAAAGGGAATTGTATACGCTTTGCAGGTACAGCCCTTGATATTACCGCAACGATACGTGAAAAGGAAGAGAAGCGCAAACTCATAACCCTGATAGATAATACATATGATTTTATAAGCCTTTCGGATATTGATGGCAATGTTGGTTATGTAAATACTGTTGGCCGAAAAATGATTGGGTTAGATGATGTTGAAGCCCTGCCACATGACCTGGAATTTATTATGCCCGGCGAAATAAGTAAGTTAAAAGTTGTAAATAGATCGCTTGAAAAAACGGGGCGGTGGTCTGGCCAGCTTTTATATCGGCACTATAAAACCGGTGATGCTATTCCTGTTTACACAACATCTATATATACCTATGACCCAAGCGGCAAACCACAAGGCAAGGCAACCATTGCCCGCGATCTGCGTAACGAAATTGCCAGTAGGCAAGCGCTAATTGATAGTGAGCACTTACTACAAAATATAACCAGCGCTTCGCCAACAGCGCTTTGGATGTCTAACGACGAAGGGGTAATAATCTATGTCAACAAAACATGGACAGATTGGAC
>NZ_JAQBOI010000104.1 GCF_028288105.1 Mucilaginibacter sp.
CCGTTTTCGGGGATGATTATGATACCCCGGATGGCAGCTGTATCCGCGATTATATCCACGTGGTTGACCTGGCCGATGCGCATATTGCAGCCCTTAAACTGCAGGAAAGCGGCAAGCTTACCGGCAACTATGATGTATTCAATATCGGCACAGGTAAAGGTTACACTGTGCTGGAACTGATAAATGCCTTTGAGCAAACTACAGGTGTAAAGCTTGATTATAAAATTGGCGAAAGGCGTGTAGGCGATATCATCAAAGTTTGGGGCGATGTTACCAAATCGCGCCAGCAACTGGACTGGGAGGCAAAATTTGGGATTGAGGAGATGATGCGGTCGGCCTGGGCCTGGGAGCAATATTTACAAAACAATCAGATCAACTAAGATGCTACTTAATTTATTAGAAGAAACCCGGTACGAGAAGGTACCGGTAAAAATATACGAGAACGATAGCGAGGCAAGCCTTGATGTAGCCAAGCGCATAGCCACTATCATCAAACAAAAACAATCTGTAGGCAAAACCGCTGTACTGGGTTTGGCTACGGGGGTATCGCCCATAAAAGTTTATAAAGAACTGATAAGGCTGCACAAGGAAGAAGGCCTGAGTTTTAAGAACGTGGTTACTTTTAACCTGGATGAGTATTATCCTATCCAGCCAGATTCGGCCCAAAGCTATGTGCGCTTCATGAAGGAAAACCTGTTCGATCATATCGATATTGATATGGCCAATGTGAATATTCCTGATGGTACACTGGCAGAGCAGGATATAGCCGCATTCTGCCTTACCTATGAGCAAAAGATAAACAGTTACGGTGGCATAGATATACAGATTTTAGGTATAGGCCGTACGGGCCACATTGGTTTTAATGAGCCGGGCTCGGCGCCAAACTCGGGTACCCGCTTAGTTACCCTTAACGATCTTACCCGCCGAGATGCATCCAAAGATTTTGGTGGTAAAGAGAATGTGCCAACCAAGGCTATCACCATGGGTATTGGTACCATCTTTAAGGCCCGCGAAATTATTTTGATGGCCTGGAATGGTAAAAAAGCATCCATCATTAAAAAGGCTATTGAAGGTGTAATATCGCCTGATGTACCGGCAACCTACCTGCAAACTTCAGATAACGTTGAGTTTGTTATCGACCGTGACGCATCTGTCGACCTTACCCGCTTTGATACCCCATGGCTGGTTAAAGACTGTGTTTGGGACGATATGCTGATCAAAAAAGCAGTAATATGGCTGGCCAAAACCCTGAACAAACCTATCCTGAAGCTTACCGAAAACGATTATAACAAAAACGGTATGGCGCAGCTGGCTACACAGTTTGGGCCGGTTTACAATATCAACATCAGCATATTTAATAATATACAGCATACCATTACGGGCTGGCCGGGCGGCAAATTTAATGCTGATGACAGTCAGCGGCCCGAGCGCGCCACGCCTGCTGTAAAGCGTTCTATCGTTTTCTCGCCACACCCCGATGATGATGTAATATCTATGGGTGGCACCTTTATTCGCCTGGCCGATCAGGGGCATGAAGTGCATGTGGCCTACCAAACATCGGGCAACACCGCGGTTTGGGATGATGAGATGCTGCGTTATGTAGAATTTGCAATGGATTTTGCCAAATCGCAATCGCAGGATGCAGCCTACCTGAATGGCTTGTATAAAAACATGGTAGAGTTCCTGAAAACCAAGAAACCCAATCAATCTGATACAACAGCGATCCGTACTGTTAAAGGTTTGATCCGCAAAGGCGAGGCTATTGCCGGGGCAAGGCTTGCAGGCTTAAAAGACCAGCGCATCCATTTTATGGACCTGCCATTTTATGACCGGAGCAAGGAGCAAAAAGATGTATCGTTTGAGGATGATATACAGCAAACCATGCAGTTGCTGCAGGAGGTGAAACCTCACCAGATATTTACCGCCGGTGATTTTGCCGACCCGCATGGCACACACAAAGTATGCTTCGAGATTATGCTGGAAGCCTTTAACCGCCTGCGCCAGATAGAAGACTGGACGAAAGATTGCTGGATCTGGCTTTACCGCGGTGCATGGCACGAGTTTGAGATCCACGAAATTGAAATGGCCGTACCGCTATCCCCGCAGGAAGTGGAGCGCAAACGCCTGGCTATATTTAAGCACCAGTCGCAAAAGGATATCCCTGTATTCCCGGGTGATGACGCCCGCGAGTTTTGGGTTAGAGCCGAAGACCGTACCCACGAAACCGCCCGTTTATACAATGAGCTGGGACTGGCGGAATACGAAGCTATTGAAGCGTTTGTTAGATGGAAGCTTGTTTAAAAGAATCCCCCCCATATCTATGATTAAAAGCGGATGGACGAAAGGTTATCCGCTTTTTTATTTAAGCAAGCAGTTTAAATTCGCCTGTGGCTTTTTCCTGTCCGTTTACTATCAGCGCAATTTTATGCATGCCCGGGTAAAAGGTACGGGTGGTTATCAGTATAAATTTCTGTTTACGGGTAATGGTTGATGATTCGCCCGGCTGAAAAATACGTTCGCTTATTTTGAACACCTTCTTATTCAGCTTGCCATTTTTCATGAGGTAAAAGATAGCATACTCTAACCTTATCTTTTGTTCTGCAGCGTTAGTGTTGGCTACAGTAAAAACAAATTCCAGGCTGTCACCAATCTTTACTTGCGGGGTGCGGACTTTAAAATCCGACAAGTCGATACCATTGGTATGCAGGCCGTAATGCGCCAGCATTTCGGTGTGGCCCTGCTTTAACAAGGTGCGACTGCCGTGTTTTATAATGGCATCGGTTTCTTTGTTGATGCCACTCCATCGGGCAGCTATTTCCAATACAATTCCGGGATGATCTTTAGCGATATCATTCAGATTATTGGCAACGCTTCGCCTAACCCATTCAGATGGATCTGCTTTTAGGTTCTCCAGTATCGGCAATATAAGTGAAACATCCTTCTTTAATTCGGGCACAGCCATAGCCCATGGTAAACGCGGGCGACTGCCTTCGCTTGCCAGGCGGCGTACCTTATAATTTTCGTGTAACGTCCATGCCTGCATCTGTTTCATCAGGGGGTTGGTATATTTGAGCAGGAACGGGCGCACCGCAAATTCGCAGCTTACAAATTGGGTGGTAAACTCCAGGGCATCAACCGAGGTTTCATAATCGTCAATACCATAAACCTCAATATAATCGGGCAGGAACATGTAGGCCAATCCATCTTCGCCAATGCCTTTTTTTCTTAGCAGGATAATCAGGTTTTTAATGATGGCAACATCCTTTTTGTAATCAGCAGGCATAAAGTTGTGCAGCGTTTTTACGGTATGCCTCATGCGCTCCTTTAACTCCATATTCTCAAATTCTTTGGTATGAATTTGCTGAGTGAATTTTTGCTTATCAAAGCCGGGTAATACTTCTGTAAGGCAATCTGATAATTTGTTATAAAATAAGGGGGAATAAAGGTCTTTTAGTGGGCTGGCCATAGGCGTAAAAGTACAAAAACCTATTAGGATGAAGTAAGCTTGGCGTTACAACTTCATTTTTTTATATTGCGATAACCAATAGCCTTTTAAGGCACATTCGCTTTATAAATATCATGGGTATAAAAAGAAGATCGTTCCTTAAAAATACATTGATAGCCGGTGCAAGCGCCGGTTTGGTCCCACAGTTTTTACAAGCCAAAAATACCGAAAGCCAGGATTTTATTCCTGTTGATATCCCGGTATCAGCCACCGGCAAAAAGGTAATAGTTGCCGGGGCGGGCATTACCGGCCTTTGCTGTGCTTATGAATTGATGAAAGCCGGCCATGATGTTACAGTGCTTGAGGCATCGGGCAGGTATGGCGGGCATGTTTTTACCGGTAGAGACGGCCTGTCTGACGGTTTGTATGCCGATTACGGTGCCGACCATATCACCAAACCCGGTTACGAAAAATTCTTTGATTACGTAGACGAGTTTAAACTTGCAGTAATTCCCTATCCCAATGCGGAAGGGTCTGAAGCAGCGCCGAATGGCCATGTAATGAAAATGATAGGAGGTAAGTTTTACACCGAAGAAATGTTGAAAGACCCGGCGGTGCTTACCAAATTCGGGTTTAACGATAAGGAGGTTAAATTTCTTTCGCAAAATCCGTCATACGCCTTAAGCTCGTTATATATTAAGCCCTATCTGGCAAAATTTAAAGACCCATACCAGCCTTTTGGGGTTGGATATGATGAGTATGATAAATTCCCGATTGCCGAGATCTTTAAAAAGGAAGGTGCATCGCCAGCCGCTCTAAACTGGCTGGGTGGCTCACATACCTCAGCGCTTTACTATTTATGGCGCGCCTATATCATGGAGCACCGGGGCATCCCGCTATCCGAAGGAGACACCTTTCATCTTAAGGATGGCAACGAACAATTGCCTATAGCTTTTGCCAAGCGCCTGGGTGCACGTTTAAAACTAAACCACCCTGTACTGGGCATTAAGCACGACAGTAAGGGAGTAACCGTTAAGTACAAAGCTTTTGGTTTTGAAGAGGAGAAGGAAATGACTGCCGATGTATTGATTAACTGTATCACCCTGCCCATATTCAAAAATATACCGATAACGCCTGCATTATCACCAACGAAACAATACGTGGTTGATAATATGGCTTATTCATCGCACCCCTTTTATGTGTTTGAGGCCAGCAGCAGGTTTTGGCTTGATGATGGGTTTAAAAGTATCAATATGCAATTTGAGCACCCCGATATTTCATCTATTTGGGAGGAAACAAACCAGGTGGATAGTAAACGTATTGTGCTGAAAGCTTACGGCCCCGGCGGGCTTTCGCCGCAACGGGTTTTGGCGGCCTTCCGCGAAGTATATCCCGGTAAACATGATACTATTGAGCAGGCTTTAACAAAGGATTGGACAAAGGATAAATTTGCCCCGGCCTGCGAGATGGAAGCGTTCCCGATAGGGGAAATGAATAAATTTTGGCCGCAATTGATGATACCTGAAGGCCGCATCTATTTTGCAGGCACTTATGCTGATAATATGAGCCGGGGTATGGAATCCTGCATCCGGTCGGCACAACGCGTAGCGCAAGAAATTAATAAACTATAAGATTACAATGAATAAAAGGGTTGGATTGATTTACGGAGGTATTATTTTCTGCCTGTTTTTGTGTTCGTTTATATTTCCTTTAAAAAAATTACAGCAACAAAATCAGGTACCTGTTGTGAAAATTATCGCCCCAAAAACTAACGGTAATTTTGATTGGGATACGCAAGTAAACTACCAGATAAATGTAGCCGATAAAGAAGACGGCGATTCTAAATACGAAGAAATAAATGGGATGGAGGTACTGCTTGAGGTGAAATATACTGACAGCAAAACTAAATTACCTGCAACGACCAAGGCCACACCGGATGCACCGGGATTAGCGGTGATACGTACATCAAATTGCTTCAGTTGCCATAGTTTCAATGGAAAATTAATTGGCCCGTCATTTCATGATATCGGCGTAAAATATCCGGTTACATCTGCAAATATCGATCTGTTGACTAAGCGGATCAAAGAAGGTTCGGCAGGTATCTGGGGAAAGGTAAGCATGCCAACCCATCCGGAGCTAACCGCCGATGAAGCGGCCAGTACTGTTAAATGGATCTTAAAACAGGCAAATGACCCGAACGTAAGTTACTATACCGGCACCGAGGGGGCTTTCCGTACCAGGCCAGCCGGAACAGAGAAAAAAGGCACTTATATTTTAACCGCCAGCTATACCGATCATGGTTTAAAAGGCGGCACGGGTAAACGTTTGAAAGGCGAGGATGTAGTTATATTAAAAAGATAGGCTTTGCCGGGAACAATACAATGGTAGCCCAACTGCGTAAATTGCTTAAACAGCAGGGCTATCCATCATCACAAATAAAAGTGCAGGGCTTTTGGTCATAACACCTGCAAAAAGATAATGCCTATATAAAATATAAAAGGGTACAGGTTGTTTTTTACATAAGCAGCGCTGCGTTTTACATTACTCATAGCATCGGGTATGTAATTGTTACCCTGTTCAACAAACAGGTGTTTGGCACCCGCCAGTTGATGATCTTTTAATATGGTTTTAAAATCGATAGTGCCATCGCCCACGGTTGTGTGCAGCTCACGGTCGGTTTTATCCATATCTTTTATATGCAAAATGGCAAAACGGCCGGGCTCTTTTTTAAACCATTCCAACGGGGCAACCGGCGAAGAGTGGCTGGTCCAGTACAGGTCCATCTCCAGCTTAACTAATGCAGGGTCGGTTTCATCTAAAATGGTGTTATAGCCAATTTTTCCGTCGTGGGTTATAAATTCAAAATCGTGGTTGTGATAAGCCAGTTTAAGGCCGCTCTTTTTTATTTGCTCGCCAATGGTGTTTAATGTACTTGCAAGGCGTTTAAACTCGTCCATGTTATGGTACTCGGGCGCAAGCCAGGGCCATACAATGTAATCCTGCTTCATTATGGTAGCGCCCTCAATACATTGATCAACATATTTGGTAAGCGCGTCTTTTTTATCTTTAGCAAAAAACCTATCCAGGTCATAATGGCCGGCCGGGGTGGTTAGGTTACAGTCATCCATTAGTTGCTTTGCCTGTTTTGGTTCCAGCCCCCAGTAGTATTTATTGTTGCCGTAATTAAAGCCATAGGTTTCTACCTCCTGGTAGCCAAAACCGGCAACACTGGTTAAGGTACCGCGCAGATCTTTTTCCATCGCTTCGCGGATGGTGTATAATTGCAGCCCCACTTTAAATTTAGCTTTAGGGGCAGCAAAAGGAATTGCCGGGATAGCCATAGCTGCCGAAATAACGCCGCTTTGCTTTAAAAAAGTTCTTCTTGTACTCATGATAGGTTAGGTTTAAATAATTAAGAGACTGTTGTAGATAATAAGCTTATTTCTGCTTTACGTAAGTCTCTATTATTTCGTGGTTTATATTTAGGCTATCAATCTTCTCAATACCCTTTTGTATTAGCGTATCGTTTTTAAACTGAACGGTAAAATCAAAGTCGCGGCCTTCCCATTCGCGTGCGTTTAAGTAGGCCAGGTGCTCGGTATATTTATCGCCTTTAAAATCGTAGGTGCCTCCCCCTGCGGTGTAGGTAGCATCTTTGCCCTTCCCCTTGCTTAGATCATGTCTCATAAAAGCAAAGTGGGTAGCGTTTAATATTTTTAACATTTCCTGGTTTGGAACGGGGTAATCTTTAACGGTATCGCCTTTGGTAACGGTTACGGCAGATACCAGTTTCCAGGTGCCTATCATGGGCGAAGCGGGTCCTTCGGCAACAGTAGCAACAGGTTTTTGGGTGCACGATGCCAGGGCAAGTGCAGAGAAAAGAAATAATCCGGTAAGTTTCATGAGATATGTTTTGAGGTTTAATTAAAACGCTAATATAAGCGCAACAACAGTAAATGCAAGCGTGTAAACTATATAAGCAGCTAATGATAAGCATAATAGAGAAGTTTTGCTGCGTACTGTATGGCAAACCTCTGCAAAAGGATAAATCCCTATATTAGCATCACTAATACTATGATCAATACACTGCCCGAGTTACGCACCGTTAATGTTACCCGTTATGTTACGCCATTGCGCGAGGGCGGTTCATTACCTGCCATTGCCGAGGCCGACGACGGGTTTTTATATGTACTTAAATTTAGGGGCGCAGGCCAGGGGCCGAAAGCCCTTATTGCCGAGCTGATAGGCGGCGAAATTGCCCGTAAGCTGGGTTTTAAAATACCGGAATTGGTATTTGTAAACCTGGATGAAGCTTTTGGCCGTACCGAACCGGATGAGGAGATCCAGGACTTGCTGAAGTTTAGCGTAGGCCTTAACCTGGCGCTTCATTATCTGTCGGGTGCTATTACGTTTGACCCTACAGTTACTTTTGTAGAACCCAAACTGGCTTCGCAAATAGTGTGGCTGGATGCCTTATTAACCAATGTTGACCGCACCGCGCGTAATACCAATATGCTGATGTGGCACAAAGAGCTTTGGTTGATCGATCACGGTGCAGCCCTGTATTTTCATCACAGTATGGAAAAATGGGAAGAGCAGGCTATCCGCCCGTTCGTGCAGATAAAAGATCATGTATTGCTCAGAAAAGCATCTGAGCTAGATGCAGTTGATGAAGAATTTAAAGCATTGTTAACACCAGAATTTATACAGTTTGTTGTTGATTTGATACCGGATGCCTGGTTAACAGATCGTTCGTTTGAAACAGAAGACGAGCAAAGGCAGATCTATGCTCAGTTCCTGAATACCCGATTAGAAAACTCAAATATTTTTGTAAAGGAAGCGCAAAATGCAAGATCGTCACTTATTTGAGTATGCCGTTATCCGCGTGGTGCCCAGAGTAGAACGCGAGGAATTCCTGAATGTGGGGGTAATATTGCTGTGCACTAAACAGAAGTTTTTAAAAATGATGTACAGCATTGATAAAGATCGCTTACTGGCCTTTTCAAAAGATCTGGATATTGATGCGCTCGAAGAAAACCTGCTATCATTCCAACGGATCTGCAATGGTGGTAAAGATGCCGGCCCTATCGGCGAGCTGGATGCAGCATCTCGTTTTCGCTGGTTGACGGCTACGCGCAGTACTGTTGTGCAAACCTCAAAAGTGCACCCTGGCTTTTGTTTGGATGGCGAGGATTCGCTCCAAAAACTTTATAACCAACTAGTAGGTTGAGGGTATGTGGAAAACAGGCAAGATCATCCGATGGGTTTTGTGCATCTTGGTGGTTATAGATGCACTCTTTTTCCTAAAATCTTGTTCGCAAACCCCAAAGGGCGTCGACCCCTTTTACACAAATAAAGGAGAATGGGACGATGCGGAGA
>NZ_JAQBOI010000304.1 GCF_028288105.1 Mucilaginibacter sp.
AACTGGAAGTTGCAGTAGATTGTGCCTTTACGCCAAGTGCAGTAGCAGTAAATAAGAACAGTAAAATTACGAACCTAATATATTTAATCATTAAGCTTTTGTATAGCAGCGTTTAATCCTTTAAGAACCAGGTAAGGTTCAATTTTTATATAGGGGGCAAAGATGCTATTTTTCAATAGAGAATCAAAAAAAATACTGTCGCCCCCGCATAGTATAATATTGTACCCTTTTTGTGTTTTTATGTACTCATTTATAAAGCCTTCCAGCTCGTACCTTACTCCGTTTTGCACCCCCGATTTTATTGCGGATGCGGTATCATTACCATACGCCGCGTTAAAGTTTTTATCGGGCTTAATTAAAGGCAGCGCCGCGGTATAATGGTTAACGGCTTTATAACGCATATTTAATCCCGGTGATATACTGCCGCCAAAATAATTCGCGCCGGCATCAATAAAGTCATAAGTAATGCAGGTGCCACCGCTTATAATTATATTATTTGTACCCGGATATAAATAATTTGCCCCTATTACAGCTGCCAGCCTATCGGCACCAAGTGTATTGGGCGTTTTATAATGGTTATTTATACCTGCCGTTATGCTGCTGTTAAAATATATAACCTGAAACTCATTTTCCAGCAGGGTTTGCCAGGGTTGTTTTTCTGTTTTTACAGATGACGTTATTACCCTGTTAATTTTATAAATGCTTAAAAAGCTATCTATATCCTTGCTGCCGGTTTGTTCATATTGCTCTACTTTCAGCAGGTCGTCGTTTTCAAAAACAGCGACTTTGGTAAAAGTATTGCCAATATCAATAACCAGGTTTAGCATCAGGCTTTAGCCATTGACAATATTGATTCGAAAATGGCAAGGCCATCCTCGTTACCTACAAGGCTTTCAGATGCACGCTCGGGGTGTGGCATAAAGCCAAACACGTTACGGTTAGCATTAGTTACACCCGCAATGTTTTCAATAGATCCGTTAGGGTTGCTTTCGTCGGTAACGTTACCAAACTCATCGCAATAGCGGAACAATACCTGATCGTTATCGTTAAGGGCCTTTAATACATCAGCATCAGCAAAATAATTGCCCTCGCCATGTGCTAAAGGGATTTTTAACGCGCGCTGCTGATCAATAAACTGTGTAACCAGCGAGTTGTTGGTTTGCGCTTTCATGTGAATGTTGCGGCAAATAAACTTGCGGTTTTTGTTATGCAACAATGCGCCCGGCAAAAGGCCTGCTTCTGTCAGGATCTGGAAACCATTGCAAATACCTAAAACTTTACCGCCCCTTGCTGCAAACTGGATAACCTCTTGCATAATAGGCGAGAAGCGCGCAATTGCGCCCGAACGAAGGTAATCGCCAAAAGAAAAGCCGCCTGGCAATACAATAAACTCAGCACCCTGCAAATCATGGTCTTTATGCCACAACCGCACTACCTGCTGGCCCATTACATTTTCAAGAACGTGGATGATATCTTCATCACAATTGGAGCCTGGAAATATTACTACACCGAATTTCATGCTACAAAACTAATATAACCTATGAAATTTGAACGAATGTAAAAGTTAAAAAGTGTTAAACTGAAAATATATGATGCTGATAAGCAGCAATAAATACAAACTTTCGTACATCCATTTAATGTTGGCGTTTATAAAATAGTACGAAAAAAACACCGCTGCAGGCACAGCACACAACAAAAAGTGGTTAAGATTAAACTCGGTTTTAACGTAAAACGATAAACTGCCAATTAAAAATATTATAAATAAAAGTTGGAACGATTTGCGTACCTGCACATAGCTTTTGTAATAGTTTTGCTGCAGTTTAAAAAAGTAAAGCACTAAAATAAGCAGCACAGGTATCAGCACCAGGTAATTATAGTAGTTAAGGTTAATGCGGTTTGGAAACTTGGCACCTAATGGCGCCCAGATATGATAAAAGCCCCCCAGCTTATTATTGAGATAATAGAAAACCGCGAAAAAGAAGAAAATGGTAAGATAGCCTAATATGCCCGATACCCACTCGCGCCAGTTAAAAGGTTTGAATATTACCAACGCTATCCAGATGGATAAGAACAGGAATATATAAGGGAGGTAGATGATAGAACCAATGGCTACGATCATCCCTACATCATAAGCGGTTGATTTTGCATCGTCGCTTTTGTAAAAGCTGAACAGTTTAAACAGCATCCATATCACCAAAAAATTGCAGATGAGCGGTGCGCTTAATACCATAAATGGCGCGAACAGGGCTGTTAACGTTACATACATTAACGATGGTAAAAAGGTAGGCCTGCCCAATAAATTAAAATGATTAACCAAATAATTAAGCAGCAATGCTTGTGCAAGCACCAATACCCCCGCCCAAAAAACATTTGCTGTGGGCGAAAAAGCATACTCGTATGATATTGGTACAAGTAAACGGGCAAAGGGTTCAACAAAGGTAAATTCGAGCTTATCTGGTACATGTGCTATGTAACCAATACGCAGTATGAACATTAAAATGGCCAGCCATAAAACATTAAGCGGATTAAATACCTTGAAAATACTGATCATACAGGTTGGCTAATGGCTGCAAAATTAGCACAAAAACTGTGTTTGATGCAATCGGATTATTGATAGGAAGTATATTAATAGAATATTTTGAATGTTGAACAGGTAGGAGGCTCCGACGGAGCCAATTGTTGTTTTCGGTTTTCTATAAACAGGATACTCCTCTGGAGCTTTGTTTTAGAACGGCTACCCTGTAGGGGTAACCTGTTTATAGAAATATGATAAATAGGTTTGGCTCTGTAGGAGCCTCCTAAATTAATGTGCTATTACCGCGCGTATTTCTTAACTATATTATCTGCTATCTGCGCGGTTTCATCCGGAATTTACGATGATATGGTGGTCATCGGCCAGCCAGTTATTTATGCGCGATACTCCTCTGGAGCTTTGTTTTAGAACGGCTACCCTGTAGGGGTAACCTGTTTATAGAAATATGATAAATAGGTTTGGCTCTGTAGGAGCCCCCTAAATTAATGTGCTATTACCGCGCGTATTTCTTCACCATATTATCCACTATCTGCGCGGTTTCATCCGGGAAATCAACGATGATACGGCGGTCATCGGCCAGCCAGTTATTTATGCGCGATACAAAATCGTGATTAATGGTATGCACCACCTCAACCCCAAGCTTTGAGGCAGAAAGGGCGTTGCACTGTTGCTCGTACTGCCCCCGCATGGGTATCATCAATACCTTTTTACCCAGGAACAAAGCTTCGGCAGGGCCTTCAAAGCCACCACCGGTAAGCAGGCCGGCGCAACTTGCCAGGCTGGTATTAAAAGCCTCGTTATTTATCGGGAACACATTAACATTGCCTTCGCGATAAGCTGTTTTTGTACGCTTGCTGAAGATCTGCCACTCGGCGTTGGTGCCTTTTAAATGTTTGATAAGTGTTTTATCGCTATAGGCGGGCAGGTACACCGTGTAATGGCCCAGGTTGCTGGTTACCATCTTACGGATATCGCTGCGGATAACCGGGGTATGGATAAAGTCATCATAACGCTCAAAATGGAAACCAATGTGATGCGTAGTGGGTGAGTAATATTTAAACAACCACTCGGCATAGTTCCACTTTTTGGGGCGAGGTGTTTTCTTCGAAACAAATGAACATTGGTGACTTAACGATACCGACGGCACTTTTTGCAACCTGCATGCCCAGGCGCTAACCGGTTCAAAATCGTTAATAATAAGATCGTATTGGTTTAGGGGGATGCTGTGCATATCCTTCCAAAGCTGGCGCAGGTTCATTATTTTGAACGTGGCCCAGTTATCAACCCCGCCGTTTTTACCAAATACAAAACTAAAGCCATGGAAACGATATTTAAGCGGCTGCGACAGGCTTACCTCAGCTTCGGTACCACTTACCAGCAGGTCTACATCGCCATATTGCTGTAATAGGGGCACAATTTCGCGGGCACGACTAATGTGACCATTCCCTGTACCTTGTATACCGAACAATATTTTCATAGAATAGAATTGTGGGCAATTTAGTAAAGAAATATGTATACAAGATTATTAAATGATGAAATGCGGGTAAAGTTGTATTTGCAGTAATTAGATATGGTGCGGTGATAACACCGACCATAGGTTAACTGGGTGATCTGTTCCGTTTGTTCCATTTATAAAATGGAACAAGTGGAACACTCTGTTAATGAACATGTTGGCGATATTATTTTACATTTTTTGGCGTATTAGTCCTGCTGGTAGATGGCGTAATGATCTGTAAATAAGATAGATGTGTATTTTAGAGCTCTGTTCCACTTTTTGTAGAATGGAACAAGTATTTTGCGGAGTATCCTGGTTGTGGGATGGCGGGGGGAAACCGACCAGCGGCTATTACCCCAGCTTAAGTAATTAACCATTCGGTGATTTAAAGTATTGATTATAAGTGCTTTTTGTTATATTTAGGTGTATATTCAAACAAAACCTTACTATAAATTGATGCCATGAACACTAAAGACACATTAGACTTAATACTAAACGGGGTACAATTATTATTTGTTGTTATAGGTGGAGTATGGGCTTACTTTAGATTTAGAAGGGAAAACCCGCTGCATCCACGCATCGAATTTGGTTTAAAATGTAAATTTTATGGGCCTATTCATAGCTCTTATTTGGCCACTTTTACAATTATAGCTAATAACAAAGGCAATGTTGAACATAGATTTAGTGAAATACGTTTAAAAATTCGCGGTATAAAAGGCGATGAAGACTTGACGGTATTTGAAAAGTACGCTCCAATGGTTGAATTCCCCGAAAAAATAATTGATAAGGTGAATATAGTTCCTCCTCAATTTGGGTATTTTTTTGTAAGGCCTGGCGTGAACCAATCTTTTAATTATCCAACCCAAATTTCTAAAGAAATTCGTTATATAATAGTGAGAGCGACCTTCAAATATCAATTAACAAATGACCTTCATACAACTGAAGAGGTATTTGAAGTAAAAGAAATGCTCTAATGCGCTTCCTGCTTAAATCTTTCCAGCAGGCTGCGTACATCCAGTTTGGCGTCAAGGTCTTCGGCGTCGGTTATGTCGTCTTCGTCGTTATCCTGTTTAAAATCATCAGCAAGATATTTAAAAACCTTCCACTCCTGGTTATGATACTCCAGCGAGGTAAGGCTTTCTACCCAGTCGCCGCTGTTTAGGTATAGTACTGAGCCGGTTTGTTCGGTTGATTGGATCTCCCTTATCTCGGCATGATGGATATGCCCGCAAATAACGTAGGTGTATGCTTTCTCTACGGCCAGGTCGGCGGCGGTTTGCTCAAACTGATTAATAAATTTTACCGCATCCTTAAATTTGGCCTTTATTTTTTGCGAAAAGCTCATTTTTTCCCGGCCCATAGCGGTTAGGAACCAGTTAGTAAGACTATTGATCAATATGAGCGTATCGTACCCAACCGCGCCCAGTTTTGCCAGCCATTTAGAGTGCTGCATGGTAACATCAAACACATCACCATGAAAGATCCAGGCTTTTTTACCGTCAATGTTCAATACTATCTTATCCAATAGTTGGAAAGTGCCCAGGTTAAAATCGGTGAATTTACGCAGCATTTCGTCGTGGTTGCCGGTAAGGTAATACACGGGTACACCTTCGGTAACAAATTTTAAAATGCGGCGCACCACTTTCATGTGTGCTTCGGGCCAGTAAGATTTGCTGAATTGCCAAATGTCAATGATATCCCCGTTAAGGATAAGCATTTTGGGCTTTACACTTTTAAGATATTTAAGGAGTTCTTTAGCGTGGCAGCCATAAGTGCCTAAATGGACATCAGATATGATAACTATATCTACTTCGCGTTTTGCCATTAAAATTGATAGGCTAAAAAATTAGCCATTTTTTAATTACGCTGGTAAGCTGGCAACGAGTGTTATTCCTCGTCGTCGTCGTCATTAACCTTTAGTTCGTAAGGGCTTAGATAGAATGCACCAAGCAATACCAGCAATCCTATTACAAACAAGTAAGCAAATTCAAAATTCATCTTTCCTTATTTTTACAAATATCCGATAATCAAATTATTATAGTGTTAAGACTATGTTAAATGTAAAAGGTTACGTTGCCACACTAAATAAATATGAAAGTCGGTTTATGCAGGCCGTATGCCTGTTTGGTAAGGTAAGTTACCAATATAATATGAAAATGACGTGAAAGTTTTTCTTACGTTTAGATAGTATGTTTAGTGCATATCTGAAACTGCAAGGTGTAGAATTTGTAAAAGAAGTGACAGTGTTTTGTCAGCACCTCAAAATTAAATATTTGATTATGAGTAATTTGTAAATATTAACAGGTGTTCAGGCCGTGAACGTGAACACTTTTATCCTACCCTTTTGCTAAGTTGTTTTTAATCCGGCCCAACTGCTTTAAGTGATGTTCTAAATGCACGCGGATAAATTTGAACCATTGCGTGGCATTTAGCATGCCTAAACGTGGGTGCTGCCAGCGCGAATTTTCTTTAGCATCGTTTATTAATCCGGTAATTCCTTCAATGCGTTTGCGGGTTTTTATGAGCAGGTTTTTTGCTTCTTCCTTATCTATTTTCTTGGGGGCTAATTTTTCGGCAACTGCTTCCGGTACCTTTATTTTACCCGGTGGGAATTTCCCGGTCAGCATTAAATAATAACCCCAAAAGCCCATGCCCTTTTTGGTTGGTGGGCAATTATTATGTGTACAGCGCTCCAAAGCAATGCTGGAACCCAAGCTTGCCCTAAGGATATGATCGTAAACCTCGGAGCACGACCAGCCACCCATTGGCGGTGTTTCATTAAACAATGCATCGGTTAGGGTATCCAGATGTTCCCGGTAGCTATCTAATGCGGCATCAATGGCACGGCGCTCTTTGGCAATGTTCATAACAATAAAGTTAGCTCTTTTAAATGAGTAACCTGTACCGGTACATCGGCGGGTTTCTCCAAGTTAAAGGGATTGAAATAGATGGCATCCATGCCCACACCCATAGCGCCGCGGATATCCGCCTCAATACTGTCACCTATCATCAAACTTTCGGTAATAGTTGCCCCGGCCAGCTCAATAGCATGCCTAAAAATGGCAGGGTCGGGTTTGTTAACACCCACTACCTCTGATATAATAACGTTTTGAAAGTATGGTGCCAGGTTGGTACCCGCTACTTTCATCTCGGTAGATTCTTTAAACCCGTTCGAGATCAAATGGAGGATGTATTTGCTTTGCAGATAAGCCAGTGTTTCATGCGCATGCGGGAACAGGTTGGTTTTGGTTGGGCCAAGGTTTACATAGGCATCTTCAAAATCGGCAGGCATCAGGTCGGGCTGTACGCCAAGCTCAATAAATGTCGATTTAAAACGTTCTTCGCGCAATTCATCTTTAGTTATCTGGCCCAAATGGTATTGCGCCCAAAGGCGATGGTTATGGCGGGTATAGGTCTCGATGAACAGGTCGGCAGAGGGCAGGCCGATGTCTTTTAGCTTATAAGTACCGTAAAGTTCGTGCAGTGTTTCTTCGGCGTTTTTATCAAAAT
>NZ_JAQBOI010000007.1 GCF_028288105.1 Mucilaginibacter sp.
ACGCTCCGGCTTTTTTGACCCGGCTCCAGCACAGGGCAGATCAGTATTTTATCGCCGTAGGTAAATTCATCCTGGCGGAAATGGTTTGAGATCTCTTCCTGCTCGTGCATTACAACCGGCCTCAGAATAGGGAAACCATAGCGGTGATGTTCCCAAAATGCCGAATACAGATATGGAATTAACCGGTAACGTAGCTCAATAAATTTACGGTTAATAGCAGTGTATGGCTCGCCAAAGCTCCATGGCTCACGCTCTTTGGTATCACCTGCAGAGTGTGCACGCATAAACGGTGAAAAGGCCCCCATTTGGATCCAGCGGGTAAACAGCTCACCATCTGGCTCGCCACTAAAACCGCCAATATCTGTTCCGCAGAACGATATTCCGGAAACCGAAAGCCTTTGCAATTGAATGTTACCCAATTTTAAATGCTCCCATGATGCCACATTATCGCCTGTCCAAACAGATGAGTAACGCTGCACGCCCGCATAGCCGGCCCTTGTAATAGTAAACGGGCGCTTGTTCTTCATTTGCTTGCGCAAACCTTCATAAGTAGCACGCACCATTTGCATACCGTAAATATTATGTGCCTTACGGTGCGATCCGCGGTAACCATCGTACTGGTGGCGTACATCATCAGGAAATGTACCCGAGCCAAATACAGCGGGCTCATTCATATCGTTCCAAACACCGGCAACGCCTACTTCAACCAGTTCGTCAAACAAACCTCCCCACCAGGCGCGTACCTCGGGGTTGGTAAAATCTGGAAACTGGCAACGGCCCGGCCAAACGTGGCCTTCCATAAAGTAATCATCGCAACGGCGGCAGAAGTATTTGTTCTCTTTACCCTCTTTAAATACCGAATAATTATCATCTACACGGATACCCGGGTCAATTATCACTACGGTTTTAAACCCATTGGCAGCCAGGTCGGCTATCATTTTTTTAGGATTAGGGAAATATTTAGGGCTCCATGTAAAACAGCGGTAGCCATCCATGTAATCAATATCCAGGTAAATACCATCGCACGGGATCCTGTTCTTGCGGAAACCATTAGCAATAACCCTTACTTTATTTTCGGGATAATAGCTCCAGCGGCATTGGTGATAACCAAGCGCCCAAAGCGGCGGCATAGGGTGTGTACCTGTTAACAGATGGTAGTTTTTCACCACATCCATCATATGCGGGCCGTGGATATAATAGTATTGCAATTCGCCCCCATCTGCCCAGAAACTGGTTTTGGTTGGGTCTTCGCCGCCAAAGTCGAAATGCGCTTTAAAGGTATTATCAAAGAAGATCCCGTGGGCAATGCCATCGCTTACGCTGATGTAAAACGGAATAGAGCGGTAAAGCGGATCCTGGTTATACCCGAAAGAATAGGCATCGGTATTCCAGTTTTTTAAACGTTTGCCGCGCAGGTTAAATTCGGTAGCCTTATCGCCCAGTCCGAAAAAACTCTCCTGCTCTTCGCAGGTTTTGGTACAAAATACATAGTATCCGCCAAATTGCGTATTCTCTTCCCAGTGCATTGGCACCGCATCAGAGCTGGTAACGTTGTCGTTCTTATCAGAAAATGAAATAAAGAAATCCAGCTTGCGTATGTGGCAGTTTATAGCGGGTGTGGTTACACGATACTCCTGCTCATTCTCCAGTAAGGTAAACTCAACAGGTGTTTGCGGTAACTCGGGCACCGCGTAAGAGAACTCTTCCAAAAAAACGTTATGGGGCGCTAAACGTACACGTATTATTTCGTTAGTAACTATTAGCACCTCTACTTTGGCATCGCCATCTGTAAAAAATATTTTGTTGCCTAATTGCTCTGCGTGGTTGGGGGTACCCAGGTATTTTTTTACGATGGGTTTTATGCCATCTGCGGGGTTATTTAAGTGGTGGAACTCTTCATCCTCAACAATCATTTCCTCCACTTGCAGCAATTTAGCTGTCATCAGTTCCAGGTTGGGGTCAGGTATATTTTCTGCCATTTTTAAAATTCAAATTCAATATGCCCTATCAGCAAAAGCTAATAAAGCATAATTATTATATCAGCTAATTTTTTGGTAACAGCTAATAAACGATTATTTCCTGAATTTTCAAGCTATAATTAAGCCAAAATTTGGCTTTTTGCCGGCAAACAAAATTTTTAAGAATATTGTAATAACTTCGGTGAAATTATCCAACTAATTGCTAAATGAATAATTATTTTATCACTCAGCCGCCCTACTCTGTCAGCAAAAGAAAAAATTCGCCTTTAATAAATTTCGTTAACAAAGGCTTGCGATTTTTAAAGACAGGTTACAATGTACAGCAGTTGGATACCAGCGTTGACATGAACACCGTTGAACAGCGCATAAATTATTATCATTTATTAGATAGCCTGATCATAAATAATATACCGGGCGATGTTATAGAATTAGGAACTTTTACCGGCCAATGCGCTTTACTTTTCCAGAAAATTATTGAGCTGCGCAAATCTGATAAGCAACTGCATGTTTACGATACCTTTGGAACCTCTTTTAAATTTAAAGGCGATATTGAAGAAAAACTGAAAGAGAATTTTCAGAAAGCAAATTTAAAATTGCCTGTAATTCATAAGGGCAACTTTTTTGACACGCTGCCGGCAGAGCTACCCGGGCAATTATGTTTTGTACATATCGACTGTGGTTTTGGAGGAGACCCTTTAGCGCACAAAAAAGTGATAATACATTGCCTTGAAAGTGCGTATCCGCGAATGTCATCGGGCGCGTTATGTGTATCGATGGATTATAATGACGCTGCCGAAAACGGCACTGCGCATGATGTTGCCCCCGGGGTTAAACTGGCCTGCGATGAATTTTTAGCCGGCAAACCCGAGGAAATTACTTGCCTGTACGGCAATCAGTACCTGCATGCTTATTTCAGAAAAGTTTAACATTATAAACTTAATAACAAACCGCTATTACCACCAATTACAACAGGTATACCAATATTAACATCGGCTGTACTAAAGGTAGCGCCACTTAATAGATCCATAAAGTTAACTGCTCCTGTTAGACCAAATTGTGCCAGCAATTCCACAGGTATTTTAATATTAATAGCACGTTCGGTTCGGTTAAAGTTAGCTATGACCAATACTTTTTGATGCTGTGTATAGCGCAGGTAAATATATAACATGGTATCAAAACCGGGCTGGTGTTCATTGGCTATCATTAGTTCGTAAAACTCGCCGGTGCTTATTGCTTCGTTATCTTTTACAATATTTAATAACCTGCTATAAAAACCACGTAGTTCTTTTTGTGCCGATGAAAGATTAGCTCCGTCAAATTTGCCATTGTTCATCCATTGCTGATGTGCAGGAACTCCCCAATAATCAAAAATGGTGGTACGGCCGTCGTCACCGCTAAAGCCGGGTGTGCCTTCGGCCGGTTCGCCTACCTCCTGCCCCGAATAGATCATTACCGGGCCGGTGGCCAAAGTAGCGCTCACTATCATACCGGGCATGGCCAAACTTGCATCGCCTGCAAAATCTCTGCTGGCTATCCGCTGCTCATCGTGGTTTTCCATAAAACGCAGCATGTGCTGGTCAATGCCTTTGCAGTGGTTGTTCCAAACGGCGTTTATTTCCCAGGTTGATGCGCCAGGCTCGTTACAGGTTACCCTGCGGATGGCATCGTAAAGCCCTACCTTATCGTACAGGTAATCGAACCCGCCATTATGAATATAATTGTTATACTGGTCTTTATCGTAAGCCTCCCCAATAAATATCAAATCGGGATAAGTCACTTTCAGTTTAGGGATTATCCATGCCCAAAACTCAACAGGCACCATCTCAATCATATCGCAACGGAAACCATCCACACCCATTTCGGCCCAGTAGGTTAAAATATGGTGCATTTTATACCAAAGCGGCGGCACATGGCCAAAGTAGGTTTTCTTACCATCCAGATAGTAAACACCATAGTTTAACTTAATGGTTTCGAACCAGTCGTTTATTGATGGCGCTGGGTTAAACACATCATTACCCGTTGCCTTAGCCGGAAACTCATCAAACTTGCCATCTTTTAACGGCGAGGTAAATTCTTCTCCGCCCGGGTTGTAACCACCCGGCACTACAAATGGCTGCCCCGGGATATAGTAAAAATCGTTCTGCTGCGAGAAGTTCTGCGTGTTATCATCATCCTCACCAAAATCGCGCACACCCGGCGGGCGGGCATCCGAGGCATAAGTCCGCGCCACGTGATTAGGCACAAAATCTATAATAACTTTTAACCCGTTTAGATGGGTACGCGTTACCAGGGCCTGAAATTCGTTCAGTCTGTTAGGAACATCAACAGCCAGATCGGTAGCTATATCATAATAATCTTTTATTGCATATGGCGAACCGGCACGACCTTTCACTACATCCGGATCATCGGTTTTGATGCCATAGGCGGAGTGATCAGTCATGGTGGCATGCTCAATAACACCTGTGTACCAAACGTGACTAAAACCCATTGTTTTTATTTCGACAAGGGCATTATCGGTAATATCGTTCAGCTTGCCAACGCCGTTCTCTTCAACAGAACCATAGGTTTTATTAAGCGTTTTAGTATTGCCAAATAAACGCGGGAGTAGCTGATATATAATTAATTTATGATTGGGCATTTAGAATCACTATGAAATTTTTGAAGAATGTTGTTTTTTGCGTTTTTTATGCGCCCATACACCACCAATACTGGCGCTGATCATCAGTAAAGGTATTAGAGGTAATAATAGGAATATCGCTATTGGAGCCACTGCTGAGATCAAGATGCTAATTGAAAACACACCCATACATGGCATTAGTATAGCAGCAAATAAGTTGTAAATATCCTTTTTCTCCAGAAAATAAATCAAATAAAATCCGGCAGCAAACGCTATTAAAATCATTACAACAGAAAATGCCATCTCCATAACTTCGGGTTTTATATTATTTATTCAGAAGAATTTCGGTATTTGCTTCAATCAAAGCTTCCTGATCGTAAACTTTCACAGTAATACCTTTATCAGAGGTATTACTGATAGACACTCCATCCCCACTCACCCTCACATTCAGCAACGCGCCCCTAAACCCAACCTGGAAAGAAAATGCCTGCCATTGGTGAGGCAACAGCGGATTGAACGACAGCAAACCATACTTTACCCGCATGCCGCCAAAACCTTCCACTACCGACATCCACGTGCCGGCCATAGAGGTGATGTGGCAACCGTCCTCGGTATCGTTGTTATAATCGTCTATATCCAATCTTGATGTTCGCAGATAAAACTGATAGGCCCGATCAATATCGCCCAGCTTAGCGGCTAATATGGCGTGTACGCAGGGCGAGAGCGACGATTCATGCACCGTCCGCGGCTCGTAGAAATCATAATTCCTGCGGATAGTATCAATATCGTAGTTATCCTCAAAAAAATACAGCCCCTGCAATACATCAGCCTGCTTAATGTAAACGGAACGCAGGATCCTGTCCCAGCTCCATTTTTGTACTAACGGGCGCTCGGTGGCGGGCAGGTCTTTCACCAGGATTTGTTCCTTATCCAGGTAGCCATCCTGCTGCAGAAAGATCTGCAGTTTATCGTCATGCGAGAAATACATTTTGGAGATGATATCCGCAAATTTCTCGCACTCCTGTTCTTCCCGGAAACTGATTTTGGCAACCAGATCATTGTACTTAGCCGCACTGGCCTGTTTCACTTTTCCTATGACCTCGAGCGTATATTTCAAACACCAGGTAGCAATAGTGCTGGTGTACCAGTTGTTGTTAACATTATTCTCGTACTCGTTTGGCCCGGTAACACCCAGCATTACATACTGCTGTCGTTCGGCCGACCAGGTGATTCGCTGCGCCCAAAAACGGGAGATGGCTATCAACACTTCCAAACCGTAATAAGACAGGTATGCTTCATCGCCTGTGTAACGTACGTAATTAAATATAGCGAAAGCAATAGCCCCGTTACGGTGAATCTCTTCGAAGGTTATCTCCCATTCGTTATGGCATTCGGTGCCATCCATAGTAACCATTGGGTAAAGTGCCGCGCCATCTTTAAAACCTAAAAGCTTGGCGTTATCTATCGCTTTGCCTAATTGTTTGTAGCGGTACAAAAGCAGGTTACGTGCCACTTTTTTCCCGGCTGTAGCCAGGTAAAATGGCACGCAATAAGCCTCGGTATCCCAATAAGTAGAGCCGCCGTACTTTTCGCCCGTAAAGCCTTTGGGCCCAATATTCAGGCGATCATCCTCACCTGTATAGGTTTGGTTAAGCTGAAAGATATTGAAGCGGATACCCTGTTGCGCGGCGGCATCGCCCTCAATAATAATATCGTTGTGTTTCCATTTTTCGGCCCAGGCAGCGGCTTGCTCGGCTGTTAGGACATCAAAGCCTTTGGCACTGATGATGGTCAGCACATCTGCCGAACGCGTTATCAACTCAGCAGCCGGATAATTTTGTGAGGATACATTTACCGCGTATTTTGTAAGCGTAATGCTTTGTCCATGCTTTATCTGAAGCTTAATTTCTGCAGCTATATATTTTTCCTTTTGGATGGGGTTTGATTTTATCTCCAGCGGTTTGCCATTTTGTTCAATGGTAAACTTCATCGCGGTAGCCACTTCAAAACCTGTTTTTTTGGTACGCAGCTGTACATAGCCATTATCGGTATCAATGGCTTTGCTTACCTCATCCCAAAACTTCTCATCGTAGTTAGAATCTTTGTTTACAATATCGCCATCAATGAATGGGGTTATAGTTATCTCTCCATCAAAATTTACCGGGGTGATGGTATATTTTATTACACCGGCCTCATCATCAACCATGCTGCAAAAACGGATAGTTTCAACCTCAACCTCTTTACCCGAAGCCGTTTTAGCGCGGAAATTCCTTTGCAGGTAACCTTCCTTCATATTCAGCTCCCGGCGGAAGGATAGCACCTCGCATTTAGCCAGATCGAGTTGTTCATCTCCTATCCAAACGTCAATACCTATCCAGTTAGCCGCGTTCAATACTTTAGCGAAATACTCGGGGTAACCATTTTTCCACCAGCCTACACGGGTTTTATCGGGATAGTAAACACCGGCCACGTAATTGCCCTGCAAGGTTTCGCCAGTATAGGCTTCTTCGAAGTTGGCGCGTTGCCCCATCCGGCCATTACCCAGGCTAAAAACGCTTTCGGCAATCTTGTTGTAATTTGGGTCGAACCCTTCTTCTATGATCTTCCACTCGTCAACTTTAAAATATTCTTTCATGCTATATGGGTACAGTACAAGCCTACGATAGTTTTGGCTAAAATAAGAGAAACATTTATAAGCCTTATGTAAATACTTTCCTTTTTGTGACTCACCCCGCTACGCTGCGCTGGCAACCCTCTCTGCTGCGCAAAGAGGGTTGGGGAATTTGCGCCCTTGTTATTCGGCCCTCTTTCCGCGCAGCGAAGAGAGGGCAGTCGAGCGTAGCGATGACGGGTGAGTCAATCACAAGCTGTGACTTGCATCTTCCGCCCATAACTTATATCTTGCATTACCTGTTTATGAAAAACAACATCTTAATTATTGGGGCTGGTGCCGCCGGTTTAATGGCCGCGCGTACTTTGAGCAATGCCGGCAAACAAGTTACTGTGCTGGAGGCGCGTAACCGGATGGGGGGCCGCATCCACAGCATAAGCGATGCCTCTTTCTTTACAAATACCGAGCTGGGTGCCGAATTTATACATGGCAACCTGCCTGTTACCCTGCAACTTTTAAAGGAAGCTAAAATTAGCTATAGAAGCGCTAATGCCGAGATGTGGCGTTACGAGAAAGGTGAGTTTAACGAGAACAGCATGATCATAGAGGACTGGGACCTCCTGATAAAACGCCTGAACGAACTGGACCAGGATACCAACATCTACGACTTTTTACAAAAGGAATTCCCGGGGGGTAAATATGAAGAACTGCGTAGTACAGTATGGGCGTATGTATCTGGTTACGATACTGCCGACCCGCGCGATGCCAGCGCGTTTGCCCTGCGTAACGAGTGGCAACACGAACAAGAGGATGCCCAACACCGCATTGATGGCGGCTATTGCTCCATTATAAATTACCTGGCTAATGAGTGCAAAGGCAAAGGCGGGCAAATTTTCCTGAATGCGGTTGTGAAAGAGATACAATGGCAAAGCGGAAACGTAAAAGCAATAACCGAAGATGGCACTACATACGAGGCAGAACAATTGCTGATAGCCATGCCATTAGGCGTGCTGCAGGCATTAGAAGGCGAAACAGGCGCTATTACATTTAAACCGCAAATACCGGCTCATACCAAAGCTATACAGCAAATGGGGTTCGGCGCGGTAATAAAGCTTTTATATGAGTTTGATACTGCTTTTTGGCTGGATGATAAAGCCCGTAAAATGGCAGGCAAAAACATCGGCAAGATGGGCTACCTGTTCAGCGATGAAGAAATACCTACCTGGTGGACACAGATCCCCGACCACTCCATCGTACTCACCGGCTGGATAGGCGGCCCTGCTGCGGCAGATAAAACCAATATGCCCGATACGGAGGTGTTAGAACAAGGCCTGCAATCGTTAGCGAATATTTTTAAGATAGATCTTGAGGAATTGAAAGTCAAACTTATAGCCTACCGCATTATGAACTGGACGGCAGATCTGTTTACCCGTGGCTCGTATGCTTACGATACTGTGGAAGCACCCGAAGCACGCAAAATATTAAATACGCCCGTTGAGGACACCCTATTTTTTACCGGCGAATATCTATACGAAGGCACGGAGATGGGTACTGTTGAAGCCGCGCTAACCAGCGGATTGGAGGTTGCGAAAAGGATCCTTAAATAAGTTGGTCAATTGTTACTAATACCAACAATGGAACTTATAACTACCCGATGGGCTGGTTAGACGTTTCCGTCCTCGCAGGGTCCTTTCAAGAAACCCTGCGCGTTTTAGGACATACTAATTACGGCGTTTGCCCGGCCAGCAAGTACAGCACCGCCATACGTATGGCTACCCCATTTTCAACCTGATCCAGGATGATAGATTGTTTGCTATCGGCTACGTCGCTGGTAATTTCTACGCCGCGGTTTATGGGGCCGGGGTGCATTACGGTTATCTCTTTGTCGAGCGAATCGAGGATCTGCTTGTTTAGGCCATACATCATGGTATACTCGCGCAGGGATGGGAAGTATTTTATGTCCTGGCGTTCCAGCTGAATACGCAGCATGTTGGCCACATCGCACCAGTTAAGGGCTTTTACCAGGTTATGCTCTACCTTAACACCAAGCGAGCCAATGTATTTAGGGATAAGCGTTGTTGGGCCGCAAACCATTACTTCGGCGCCTAATTGTTTAAGGCAAAGTATGTTTGAAAGTGCCACGCGCGAGTGCAGGATATCCCCTACTATCACTACCTTTTTGCCCGCTACATCACCATAACGTTCGCGGATAGAGAAAGCATCAAGCAATGCCTGGGTAGGGTGCTCGTGCGCGCCATCGCCAGCGTTTACTATCTGGGCCTTTACGTGTTTTGACAGGAAGATGCCCGCCCCTGCATAAGGGTGGCGCATTACTACCATATCCACTTTCATGGCCAGTATGTTGTTTACGGTATCTATCAGGGTTTCGCCTTTGCTTACCGATGATGAGGAAGCCGCGAAGTTTACTACATCGGCAGAAAGCCTTTTTTCGGCCAGCTCAAATGATAAACGGGTACGGGTAGAGTTTTCGAAGAAGATATTGGCAATGGTTACATCGCGCAGCGAAGGCACTTTTTTTATAGGCCTGTTCAACACCGTTTTAAAATTATCGGCTGTTTCAAATATCAGTTCAATATCTGACCTATTTAAGTCCTTAATTCCTAACAGATGCCTTGTGCTTAATGCCATTTTTTTTATTTCGAATTTATTTAAGCTATGTCATTGCGAGCGATAGCGTGGCAATCACGTCGCATGCTTAGCGTTCATGCATTGCTTCGTCGTACCTCCTCGCAATGACATGTATTATATATTATCTACTTCGCTTCCGATACTAATACTATCCTGTCTTCGCCGTCGGTTTCCTTCCAGCTTACAACTACCTTTTGCGATGCGATGGAATCAACTTCGATACCTACATAATCTGCCGATACCGGTATATGCCGTGAATATCGCCTGTCTACCAGTGCCAGCAGTTCTACCTTCTCGGGCCTGCCAAATGCCTGCATGGCATCCATAGCAGCGCGGATGGTTCTGCCTGTCCAAAGCACATCATCCATCATTATCACCTTTTTACCCTCTATAATAAAATCTATTTTAGTTTGGTTGGGCACCAGTGGTGATCCCTGCCTGCGAAAATCGTCGCGGTAAAAGGTGA
>NZ_JAQBOI010000051.1 GCF_028288105.1 Mucilaginibacter sp.
ATGCATGGATAAACGATGATATGCGGGCTATTCAACGTGACTTTTTACCTGCCGACCTGCAACCAATTTTGCAGGAAAATGGGATAGAAGGTTGTGTTGCCGTTCAGGTAGACCAAACAGAAGCCGAGAACGATTTTCTATTGGATCTGGCTAAGAAAAACAGCTTTATAAAAGGCATTGTTGGTTGGATAGATCTGCAGGCAGATGATATTGAAGAACGTCTGCAATACTATAGTGGCATAAAAGTAATGAAAGGCTTTCGGCATATTTTGCAGGGCGAGCCCGATGAAAAGTTTATGCTGAATGAAAAGTTTAAGCATGGAATAGGGTTACTAAACCGATACGGATTTAGCTACGACATACTTATAATGCCCAATCATTTGCCTTATGCAAAAGAGTTTGTAGCAGCGTTCCCTGAACAGCGTTTTGTAATAGACCATCTGGCAAAGCCGTACATAAAAGATAAACGCATCAATGGCTGGAAAGAAGATATGCAAGCGATAGCCGCGTTCCCTAATGTATGCTGCAAAGTATCGGGCATGGTAACCGAGGCCGATTGGGCTAACTGGAAAGTGGAAGATTTTATGCCTTACCTGGATGTTGTATTTAACGCGTTTGGAGCCAACCGCGTAATGTATGGATCTGATTGGCCGGTGTGTAATGTAGCCGGTGGTTATAAAGGAGTGCTCAATGTTATAGAAAACTATGTTAGCCGATTAACCCAGAACGAACAGGACCTTTTTTGGGCTAAAAATGCTGTGGATTTTTACCGGTTGGATGCTTAGCTAATTTAAACGGCCACTCTTTGTTTACTTTGGCTTTAGTAAAGTATACAATGTTACCTAATGTAATAGCGCTTAATCCGCCCAAAACCATATGGAAACCGGTTGATACCAGTATACCTATCCACATCAAAATTGCCAAAAATATAGGGATAGGGAATAAGGGCATCTTGTAAGGGAAGTTTGTTTCGCTTTTAGATTTACGCAACAAATATAACCCCAATGCCTGCGAAATAAACTGGATCAGGATCCGCATGGCCAATATAGCGCTGATAACATCACTCAGCTTAAATAACAGGCTGAAGATAAAAGCTACCCCACCTAAAAACAATAAAGAGATATGTGGGAAATGCCCGGTTGGATGCAGCTTTGCAAATACTTTAAAAAAAGCCCCGTCAACCGCTGCCGCATAGGGAATACGGCTATAACCGAGGGTCGCGGAGAATACCGAAGAAAAAGCCACCAGCAATATGAGGCAGGTAACAATTTTTGCAGATGTGTGCCCGGATAATTTCTCCATAAATTCGCTAACCACAAATTGGCTATCCTTAGCCTGATGCCAGGGTATAACGCTAACAACGCTCACATTCATCAGCATATATAAAAACGCTATACCAGCAATTGAAATAAACATACTTTTTGGTATGTTTTTAGATGGATTAATTATTTCGCCGCCTAAATGGCAAACATTGTAATAACCAAGGTAGCTGTAAACGCTTTTTACACTGGCAAAACCAATGGCCGCGACAAAGGCATAATTAACGGTTAAACCATCATTAATATGTTTAATGGGGGATAAGAAGTTGCCATGGGCTAAACCGCCGCCAATTATCCATATCATGGTTAGCAAAACGCCAACCCATAATACAACACTTATTTTACCAATGGATTCTATTTTACGGTAAAGCAACATAACAATGCATATTACCACACCGCCGCTCATTAATTTAGCCTGGATAGGCGAAAGAGGCAGCAGATAGGAGAAATATGATGCAAAGCCAATTGCCGCCGAAGCTATTACCAATGGCGCTTGTATCATGGTTTGCCAAACAAACAGAAAACTCATTAGTTTACCGGGCCCGTTTTTGCCGTAAGTTTCTTTCAGGAAGTTATATGACCCACCGGCCATAGGGAAGGCGGCGCCAAGCTCGCTCCATACCATGGCATCTATAAAAGATAGTACTGCTCCGGCCAGCCAGGCATATAAAAACCAGGGTCCGTTCATCATACTTATCACCATGGGTAAAGTAATGAATGGCCCAATGCCAACCATATCGGTCATGTTAATTGCAGTGGCTTGTGCCAGGCCAAGGCGGCGTACCAGAGAAGTTTCAGCCATGCAGTTTTTGTTAGCGCGAAAATTTTAATCAGTTAACTGTACAAAAATAACTTTAAGCAGCGAGGGGCAAAAATAATTGGGTCAGCGGTTTGTAATGAGTTGTAGGGCCAATGTATAAATACACTTATTAAAAATCGCACAGCAAGTATTTGCACATTAAAAAATATTTTAAAAACTATTGGTAAAAGTCTGGTACTTATTGCACTTGTGTAGAAAATGTATTAAATATAAGTTAATCAATATTAGGATGCTTGCTTAAAAAGATTCTATGTTAAACTAATAGATAATGCAATAGTGCCGGGGTAAACGATATTGGATTTACCTTTCCTGATTTTTATATCTGAATTTATTCACCATTAATCATTTATAACCATGAAAAAAATCTATTGCATTGTATTTGTCGCGCTATTCGCTGCTGCATGTACCAAAGAAAAAACGACTAACATTACCCCGCAAAGTGCAAAACCCGCAGAAGCGACATCGGCTGTGCCAGATTCAAAATTGCGCACACAAGCTACAATTTCCTGGAGTGGTTACACCTGGAATGTTAAAGCCCCAACAGGCACGCAAGGCCCCGGCCCAAATTACTGGAGTGGTAACAATGTATGGGTTGATGCCAATGGCTGGCTGCATTTAAAAATATCAAAAAACCCAACAAACAACCATTGGGAATGCGCAGAAATATCAAGCACACAAAGTTTTGGCTTTGGTACTTACCAGTGGCAAATAGACGGGCCAATTGCTAACCTGGATAAAAACATAGTATTGGGCTTATTTGATTATTCGGGTATTGATGGGCGGGATGAGATAGATATTGAATTTGCAAGATGGGGTAACTCGGCATGGCCAAATCTTAACTACACCATTTTCCCTAAAGTGGGTGATGCCCCAGCGCCGGCCAGCTACTCGCAAGAGTTTTCTACACCGGGAGGCACATATACCACACATCGTTTTAAAAGGACAAGCACAAGCGTGGTATTTAAAAGTTTATATGGCTTTCAAAGTGGTGATACCAATTTGTTCCTTACCAAAACCTTTAATAGCCCTGCTACTTCTATAAGTGGTAAAAGTATGCCTGTATTGTTAAATCTTTGGTGCTACAATGGCTTAGCCCCATCAAACGGACAAAGTGTTGAGGTTGTGATACACAGTTTTACATTCACAGCGAATTAATTATTATAATTATAATAGAAAAAGCCGTGAACATCGCGGCTTTTTCTATTAATATTTTTCGGTTAATACTCCCAAATAACTTTCATTGGTTTATGCATCCAGGGGTATTTAACAACGGCAAAAGAGTAGGGCGATTGATGCAATAGCATGTCATATGATGCTTTATCAACCCATAAACGCCACTCACCATCCCAGTCTATCACAACTCCCCTTCTTAGAAACCACGCAGTCCTAAAACCTTGGACAGAGGTTTTATCAAATACAGGCCAGGCATTTATCATGGCTTTTATCATGCCATCAATTAATTCTTTATGTTCTTTTGATATTACCAATTCTGCGGGAACGGGGTGATTCAAAGGCAAACCGCATAGCACTTTATTTAGCGACATAAAATCGGGGTTTCTATCAAGCTTACCACTCGTAACATATTGCAAATAATTAACCGCATCCAATTGGGCGGTTTCGCTGATGAATTTATTATCACGCATTAAACCCAACCTTTCAAAAAGAACAGGAATATACTGGTTAGCTATAACAAGCCCTGCATTTTTAGTAATTAAGCTTGATTGGTGGTGTGATGAGATCATAAGATTTAGGTATAATTAAATATACGGTTTTTGATAATGTTTGAAAAGGATAAATATCCGGTCGGTATTTTAACAGACACATTTACAGCATTTATCGATAGATTCTGCTTGTTAATGTTACAAATCGCTTTATTTACGCGTAGGGGAATGTAACAATGCTCGTTCTTTAACAAACATTAACAATTGGCACTTTATATTTTCTACAATTTTACCCGGAGAATTACTCACACAAATAATTTTAACTTTTCTTACTATCTGATAAAATGAAACAAAGATCTACTCAAATTAATTTATTGTTATTGCTGATCATTACCGTGCTTGGCGCATGTGGTAAGGGTGATACTGTAAGTGTGGAATTACCGGTAGTGCTTACCGGCGACGTTGTTATTGAAGCAACATCTACCAGCGCCTGGACGGGTGGTTCTATCACAAATAACACCGCCAATATTTCATCGTACGGTGTTTGTTATAGTACAACTAATCCCGAACCTACAATTAACGATACCAAAAAGGAAGAAACCATAAAATTGTTCACGTTTAACAGCCACCTTACCGGGCTTGCACTCAATACAGTTTATTATGTAAGGGCCTATGTTACTAACTCTGCCGGTACCGGATATGGCAGTGCAATACAATTTAAAACAGGTAATGGTGTTGCTGATTCTTATGGAACAGTAAGCACATTTGCAGGCTCGAGCCAGGGATTTGAAAATGGCACCGGGACAGCGGCTTTATTTAATCGCCCTACGGGAGTTGCTACCGACGCCGCGGGTAATGTATACGTTTCTGACTCGTACAATTCTGTTATCAGGAAAATAACGCCCGAAGGGGTATCAAGTACGTTTGCTGGTAGCGGTACTTTTGGATACGCGGATGGCCCGGCCGAAACCGCTCAGTTTTATGTACCATCGGGCCTGGTTGTTGATGCTGCAGGGAATGTTTTTGTAGCTGACTTAGGGAATAACATGATAAGAAAGATAACCCCCGCCGGTGTAGTAAGCACTTTTGCAGGAAATGGTTCGGCTGGCTACTCAGACGGAACAGGTACAGCATCAACATTTAGCGCGCCTACAGGTATTGCGATAGATGCACAAGGAAATTTATATGTTACAGATAGTAATAATAGTCTGATACGGAAAATTACACCGGCTGGTGTGGTATCAACCGTTGTGGGTAATAGGGTGGCAGCATTTGCAAATGGTAGTGGAACGGGAGCATCCTTAAATAAACCCAGTGGCATAGCATTGGATGCGGCAGGCAATATGTATGTTACCGAGCCATTAAATAAAGCGATAAGAAAAATAACTAAAGATTATTTGGTAACCACATTTGCAGGAGGTTTAGATTCTGTATCACTTGCAATTGGTAAACCACAGGCTATAAACATAGATGCAAACAATAACTTTTATATTGCTGATGGCAATGGCCGTATCCTTAAAATAAATAAGGATAAAATTTTTACTGTATTTGCAGGCAAAACCGGCACAACGGGTTCTACAGATGGCGATGGTAGTACCGCATTGTTTAATAACCCGCAAGGCGTAGCATCAGATGCACAGGGCAATATTTACATTGCCGATTACAACAATAACCGGATACGAAAAATTAAATAGTTTATAAGAAAAGCCACCCATAGGGTGGCTTTTTTGTTTCTACGATCTGTATGGATCAAATAGCTTTCCATGAATCTATCTCACCGGCAAGCATCTGGCTAAAGTTGCTACGTGGTGGGATATCAAGATAAGGATAGGTAATCTTACTAAGATATAAACCTTGTGGGTACGCCGGTTTAATGGTTTCGAATAGCTGCAGGGTTATCAGGTGCGATTCAAATTCATCAACACTCAGTTTACCGGTTCCCACCTCAATCACTTTACCAACAATGATTCGCACCATTTTTCCTAAAAACCGGTTTGCAGCTATATGAAACCTTAATTTATCTCCCGTATTATCTGTGAAAATTTGGGCGGCATTAATGTTGCAAATAGTATGCTGGTTCCTATCCGGCATTTTACAAAAGGCGCGGTAATCATTATATTTTAATAACAAATTAGCTGCCTGTTTCATGTTTTCTATATGCCAATCCTTAATGAGGTACATAGAACTGAAATTGCTTAGAAAAGGATCTTTATAGGTATGAATAAAATAGTCATAGCCGCGTTCAGTAGCATCAAAACGGGCATGGGGCAGGCCATCCATAGGCATAATATCAAAAATCGCTATATCATTGGGCAACAAATTATTAAGCCTAAAAATAAGGTCAAAATCCCATGGGGCACTTACATCCAAGTGGAAAAAGAACTGGCTTGCATGTACCTGTGCATCAGTGCGGCCACAGCCAATAATTTGTATAGGTTTTTTAAAAACCTGGCTCAGGCAATTTTCTAAAACTTGTTGTACACCAATACCATCGGGATGTTTTTGCCAGCCGCTATAGTTAGTGCCAAGATAGCCTATGTGGAAAAAATAGCGCAATGGTGTGAGGTTGTTAATTGCAGAGAAAAATTAATCAGTTATATCTTCTTCTTCTTCCGGCTCCACTTTATCCGTTTTAGGCAAGTTGGCTTTAAGCATTACGCGGCCTTTTTTAGTTAATGTACAAGCCGGCGACCTTTTATCTTCTTCACCTTTTGCAATATCTATCAGGTTGTATTTTTTTAAGTCCTGCAAATCAACTTTGCTTATATTAATAGCCATCCCTTTTTCTGCAATAACCTTGATTGCAGCAACCACATCGTCGTGTTTCATAGTGTTGTATTAAGTAATAAATGCAAATATGCAACATAAACAAGAAAAGCCACCCGAATGAGTGGCTTTTGCTGGTATAAGTTCACTGATAACTATTCGTTTGAAAGGGCTTTTATACGATCCAAGGCATTTTTATTTTCAGGATTTAACGCCAACGACTTTTTATAGCTTGAAAGAGCATCTATTTTGTTGCCTGTAAGTTCAAGTATCTCTCCTAAACTATCATAAGCATTCGCGCTTTTCGGGTAAAGCGTTACGTTCAATTTGAAGATAGAAAGCGCTTGGTCTGCTTTTTTCTGATTTAATAGTTGATATCCCCATCCATTAAGTTCGTTTTCGGTTAAATTTAATTGTGGGTTCTTTTTTTTTAAGTTAGATGCCACAAGTGCTGCATTGTTAAAACCTTGTTTTAATAATGCAAGTCTTAATTTCTGAGCATCAGCTGATAAACCGAACCCGTTTGCTTCATGCATCTCGGGAATATAGTAGCCCGCTATCTCATCAATAAATTGATCGGGATTGGAACCCATTAAATTGGTTAATATAACTATGGAAAGATCATCTTTCAAGTATACAAACAAAGCAGACCTGCCACCACCAACGGGGCCCGCTGCAGGGTGCTGTTCTCTTGTAACGGTAGGCCAGCCCAGTGCATAACCATTAGTAAGCTTATTAAAGCCACCTATTTTTCCGTTGTTTAATATTGCCGGTGTCCACATGGTTTCGATGCTGGTTTTTTGTTTTAAAAGCTTACCCTCTTTTAATGCAATGATCCAGTTACCCATATCTGTAGCGGTAGATAAAATGCCGGCAGCAGTCCTGAAAAAAACCGGGAACTGCATGTAGCCAACCCCGGGTGTTTTGTTCCTGATGAACTGATCACCAACTTGTTTGGTCATGGTATATGCGCCCGCGTAATTAGGTATCACATCATAGGAATCTCCAAACCGGGTTAATTTCATGCCCGCTATTTTAAATTGCCTGTCTTCAATAAACTTTGTGAAATGCATACCGGCTAATTTTGTAATAACCTTACCAAGTAAAACATACCCGGTTTGATTATAGCTGAATTTATCACCCGTATTAAACTCAAGAGGGAGCACTTTTACTTGTTGCAAGGCTTGGTTTTCATCCCCATGACCCATTACCTGTTCATCAGCATCAAGAATATCAGGGAGGCCGGAAGTATGTGTTAACACCTGCTGCAGTGTAATTTTTTGCCATGTTACCGGTAAGCTATCTACGTAAAGTGAAACAGGGTCGGTGATCTTTAGTTTCCCCTCTTCGGCCAGTTGCATAACGGCTACGCCAACAAACGCCTTGGTAATTGAATTTATCGAAAAGATGCTTTCATCAGTCGCGGTAATTGTATTTTCCAGGTTAGCTATTCCATAACTTGCGTTCTTTATAATTTTCCCTTGTCGTACTACAGCTATCTGCAATGCAGGAATATGCCTTTGTTGCATTTTATTCTTTAAAAAAACGTCAATGCTATCGGAGGTAGTAAGTTGCTGAGCTATAGAAAATGCCGGTATCAGTAACCCAAATATCAAAAGGGTTGAGGCTGTAGTTTTAAGGTTCATATAATAAGGTTATTTCTATTAGTAAGATGTGTTCCGGAGAGGTATGTTACAGATAGTTGTTTATATATCAACAAGGAGTAAACAAGGGTCAATTGCAGTGTTTAATGCTTTGGGTTCAAATGATTTGTTGTGGCAATCGTGCTGATCGCTACTTAATGAAGCGGGTTTTACTTATAAATAAAACGGCCTTCTTATCTAAGAAGGCCGTTTTAAAGTTCAGAGCATGTAAGTCAGACAACCTTTCTAAAGCTTTAGTTTTTTATAAGCCTACCAAAGCGTACGGAATACGGACACCCTTGATTTGATAGGCATTAGGGTCCTGGTTGCCGCCGAAGCAGGTATTGATTGAGCAGCTACCGCCAGATCCATTATAGTTTAATGAGTAGGTTACCATTAGCTCATTCCTCCCGTTTACAAATTCGCCATGCAATGCAGGAGTATAAAATTTAGTCAAATGGCCATTATACCAGTCTTGTATTACATAAACCAGTTTTGGCGTAGTAAAAGGGCCGAACGGACTTGTTGCGGTAGATATATAAATGCCGTGCTGGCTTGGGTCGCAAAAGTAACCAAGGTCCAATTGCATCATTACATATTTACCGTTAACATAACTCACGGCAACATTTGCCTGGGTTTTAGTACCCGAGCCAATTGTTAAAGCGCCTGTTAAAGTTGTAGTATCAGGTGTTGATGCCCAGCTATTGCCTCTCCAGAATGTCCATGATGCCGGGTTGCTTGCCGGGAACCTTGCCAATGTTACAACGTTTTCGTTAAAGAAGGTACTTTGTGCGCCGTACACGTATACGGTATCGCCTGCCGGTTTCTTTATCATACCAACAGAGAAGATCATTTTAGTTTGGCCCGACATGCCATTTGGCGTTATACGTGTTGCCGCGCCCCATGTGGTGCTGCTGGTGCTTTCGGCTATGCTATATAATGCCTGGTTTGCCGGTGTCGAACCATTTGCCGATTCGTAGGTGTTTAATATTACATTGCTGCCTATTTCAACGCCCGCACCTGGCCAGGCATAGGTTGAATTGTGGTTGCCCGGGCTTTTTACTATTTCCAGCAAGCTTACACCGGTGCCCGCATTACTGGTAGTGGTGATGTTTGGTGTCGAACTGGATGTCCAGTTGGTAATTGATGGCTGCAACATAGCAGAGTTATGGTAGGAGAAAAACTGGCAGGCCAAAGAACCGTTTGCCTGCAACTGGCTGCTGGCATAGGCGTCCTGGGTTATCCAAAGCACCTTGCCATTGTTTGCGCCATTGGTAAGCGGGATACTGTTACCCTGGTCCCATGCAACGGTAGTATTGGCTACGTTACCACGATGGAAGAAAGTAACCACAACATCATCGCGATAGGCCTCATTGATAATACTGGTTAAATCCCAATACTGGGTAGTATTGGCGGCTGCAGTTTCTTCAGTTATCGCCGCACCGTTGGCAGTTGAACTGGCATGATCGGTCAGCACCAAACCATTAGCATTTTTTATCACATAATAAGATTGCCCTGTTACCTTCTGAAGGTTCCAGATCTGCGAAGGGAAACCGTTTGCGTGGTCAACCCATAGTTGGGTGCCCGATGTGCCGTTTGGCGCTTCCAGGAACATGCCGCTTGCAACGTTCATGATCTTGAATGATGTGGTGCTTGTAATAGTACCGGTGCCTTGCTGTATCAGGTACCATTTTTGATTTTGAGCCGTAGCAGTTCCGGTGCTCGCATTCGCATTCTGCTGTACATTTTTAATAGCGCTTTGTGGGTGCAGCAAGGTAGAGTCGCCCTTCACTTCCATTACTTTTCCACTAAAAATGTTTGTGATCTGGAAACACCCATAGGCAGAAGGGCTGGCACCTGCAAGGCTAAAAGTGGCGGGTGATCCCTCTGGTATCTTAGCTGTTTTCAGCGTTTCGCCTTTTTTACAGCTTTCAGCCCCAAACAGGAGTAGAATGATTGCATACAATAGTAAGTTTTTCATTTTCATAATTTTTAATTGGTTAATAGGTTAGTAGTTGCTTGTAATTGACATTGGTTAGTCGCCCTGCATTTAAAACAGGTGTTTTACAAATCAATTAAAAAAGGAAACGTATACGGGAAACCGTTTATGCCGTAATTAAAACCGATTGTGCCTTTTATAAAACCTATCAAATAAATTTTAAATCGTTTTAGCAAAACGATTATTCTTTTTACATTAGTCATTACCAATTGTACCACCAATTTTTATTTTCATGCTTTGTACATTAGATCTGGGATGCCGGGCTACAGCATTATTACAGGCTGTGACGGTTACATTAGTAATATCTGTACGCGAAAAATGGCCAGAAACGGTTGCCGGTGGCTTCTTGTTAGTGACTGTCGTTTTGATTTACATCGGCTACAGAAGAATAAAATATAACAGGGAGAGAAAGATCATCAATCGCTATTTAGTTGCAGTTAATGCCTCTAACCAGCTCCCTATAGAAGAGTTGGGCGATAGGGCTACAATAGAGCGTTTG
Organism: Mucilaginibacter sp.; assembly: GCF_028288105.1. Lineage (GTDB taxonomy): Bacteria > Bacteroidota > Bacteroidia > Sphingobacteriales > Sphingobacteriaceae > Mucilaginibacter. The sequence continues at coordinate 10,708 of NZ_JAQBOI010000051.1, forward strand.
CCGGCTGTTGCAGGCAACGGGTACCAATTAGAATATCATGTTTTATTTCTGAAAAAACTACAGGAAACCGTTGTTGCTCACTTATCATACCCAGACCTTGATGTAGATCAATTGTGCGATATCATGAATATGAGCCGAAGGAATTTATATAGAAAGATAAAACTGGCGTCGGGTTTAACGCCGTTAGAGCTTATTAACGATTTACGTTTAAAAAGGGCAGCGGAGCTCTTGGAAAGCGGCGATAAAAGAATGTATGAGATCGCCGATGAAATTGGTTTCAAATCTCGTATTGTCTTTACACGGAATTTCACCAGGGAATTTGGAATGTCCCCGACAGAATACAGTAAAAGATATCATGATCTGCGTAACTTGAAATTCAACGCCCCACAATAACTTGAAAATAAATTTCAAATTTTGCTAAATCAATTTAGCTTTTTTATAAATTTGCTGAATGAAACAAAGTTTACTTGCTTTCTTTTTTACCTTTTATATAACCACTTATCTCAATGCCCAAACCGTTCAACCCTTTAAACCAGGCGATAGGGTGGTGTTTACAGGCAATAGTATTACAGATGGCGGGCATTATCATTCCTATATCTGGCTGTATTATTTAACGCATTTCCCAAACAGCCGCATTCAAATTTTTAACGCGGGTATAGGTGGCGACGTGGCCCAGCAAATGTATGAGCGACTGGATAGCGATGTATTCGCTAAAAAGCCCACAGTAGTTACACTTACCTTCGGTATGAACGATACCGGCTACCAGCTTTTGAAGGGCGCCAAAGCAGATTCTGTATACCAGGCAAAAATAGCCGCCTCGTTAAAAAGTTTTAAATTGATAGAAGCGAAACTGAAGCAACACCCCGAGGTGAGAAAAGTAATGATTGGCTCATCACCGTATGATCAAACCTCAAAAACTAAGTTTATCAGACTGGTTAATAAAAATGCGGCTATGCGGCAGATAGCAGCCGAACAGCAGCGTGTGGCTAAAAATAACAAATGGGAATATATGGATTTTGGTGACCCGATGACCGCCATTAACCTTCGCGAGCAGCAACGCGATTCGATGTTTACCCTGCAGGGTAGCGACCGTATTCATCCCACAAATGATGCGCAAATGGTAATGGCCTGGCTGTTTCTTAAAGCCCAGGGGCTGGCTGGAAAAAAGATTGCAGGCGTTACAGTAAACGTCGCCAGTAAAAAAATAGAAATGGCAGAGAATTGTACAATTACCAACCCGGTTATATCAACCGATAAAATTAGTTTTACCTACCTGGCAAATGCGTTGCCCTACCCAATGGACACTATCCCCTCTGGTTTTGGTCGGCCGCAAAAGGCACAGGCCGCGGCATTAAAGCTAATCTCGTTCAATGAGGAGTTTAATCAGGAAATATTACAGATAAAAGGCCTTAAGGCTAAACAATTACTATTAAGGATAGACGGGAAAGCAATAGGGGCCTATAGTGCTGAAGAATACGCACAGGGCATTAACCTGGCAAAAATTAATATAACCCCACAGTATCAGCAAGCAATGGCCGTAATGCATTTAAATGAAGAACGCTGGGCAATAGAGCGGCGCCTGCGCGAATATTACTGGATCCATTATTCCATCCTCAAGCCAAAGGGCTTGCTTTTTAACGATGGCGATGCCACTGTAGATTCGCTGCAGAAGTATGGCAAAAAAGATTTCTTTGTGTCAGCAACTATTCCTACTTATCAAAAGGCCCGCTTTAAATCTGTTAGGGATGCTTGGCAAAAGGAAATGGACCTGCTAACCAACCAGCTCTACATTATTAATAAACCTGTTAGGCATCGTTTCGAGATCACTTTAGTTAACTAATTCGGATGAATTTTAAATTATACAAAAGGCTTTTTAGTGCCTTACTGCTCACTGTTGCTGTTTCGTATTGTCAGCACGCATCCGCACAAACCGCTTATTACATAGATGGTTATCATGGCGGCATATGGGGTCACTACCCGGATTGGAATACCCGCTTTATGGCAGATATGCTAAAGAAAAATCCAAATTGGAAGATCAACATAGAGTTGGAGCCCGAAACTTGGGCAAGGGCAATGGCGGTAGACCCAACTGCTTACGCTGATTTTAAAGCGCTATTTGCAGATCAGTCGCTTAATGGACGTATAGAATATGTAAACCCTGCTTATGCGCAGAGCTATAATTATAACATTTCCGGCGAAAGCATTATCCGGCAGTTTAGTTACGGTATGAAGATGGTCCGCACGCATTTTCCCGAAGCTATTTTTACCAGCTATTCCTCCGAAGAACCTTGTTTTACAAGTGCGTTGCCACAAATACTTAAATCATTTGGCTTTAAATACGCCTCACTTAAAAATCCCAACACTTGCTGGGGCGGCTACACACGTGGCCACGCCGGCGAACTGGTGAACTGGATTGGGCCGGATGGCACGGCAATCATTACATCGCCACGTTACGAAGTAGAAAAATTTGCTCCGAGATCTACCTGGCAAACCATTGCGTGGAATAATTCTCCTCAATACATCAATGCCGCTTTTGCAGCTGGTATGGCGCATCCGGTGGGTATGACCCTGCAGGATGCCGGTTGGAAAAACGGCCCTTTCATAGGCAACGGAGTAAAGAATGGCTTAACAAGCATTTATACCACCTGGCGAAACTATTTTGGTAATATAGCCAAAAACGACGCCCGGTTAGATTGGAAGGTATCGCAGGAAGATATGTTGGTGAGCCTGGTTTGGGGTTCGCAGGTGATGCAACAGATAGCCCAGCACGTACGTGTTTCAGAAAATAAGCTGGTAATAGCCGAAAAGATGGCCGCTATGGCCAGAATCTATGCGGGGAGTAAGTGGCCGCAGGCTCAACTGGATTCCGCATGGCGCACACTGCTTTTATCACAACACCACGATTGCTGGATAGTGCCCTACAACGGCAAAAATGGAGATACCTGGGCAGATAAAGTAAAAAAATGGACTGCCAATACCGATGCCATTTGCGATAGCATTATTACTAAAGCGCAGGCCGCTATAAATAAAGCCAACAACACAGGCAATTACATTATTGTTTATAACACAGCCGGGGCCAACCGTAACGAAATGATCTCTGTTGAAATCCCGGTCGGGACTAATATGGCACAATTCGCGGTGTTGGATAGTAAAGGTATACAGGTACCTGCACAATTAAATAGCGATAAAACTAAATTGCTATTCCGGGCGCAAGTTCCCCCAATGGGTTACTCAGTTTATCAGTTGAAAGCTAACCAACCCTCAACAGTAAAAGGTGCTGCCGTATCTGTTCTGGCAGATGGCAGGTATTTGCTGGAAACAGATTTGTATAGGATCATTATTGACCCGACACATGGCGGCGTTATCAAAAGCATCATTGCCAAAACTTTAAATAATAAACAATTTGTAGATCAAACCAACGCCCGGGCCTTTAACGAACTTCGCGGTAACTTTTATAACGATGGCGGCTTTAAGTCTACTGCTGATAAACCAGCCAATATCGAGGTATTAGAGAATGGCCCGCTGCAAATTAAACTGGCTATAAAAGGCACCATAAACGGCAGCGATTACACCCAGACATTAACTCTTTCACAAGGGCAGCCGCGTATAGATCTGCGTATTAATATTAACTGGAACGGTAACCCGGGCATTGGCCGACCAACACCACCTAATACTTACAAGCTGGATAACCCGGAGAAGGCTTTTTATGATGACAGAGATAAACTATTGGCTTACTTCCCGTTGAACTTAACGCAGCAAAAAGTTTATAAAAATGCTCCTTTTGATGTTACCGAAAGCAAGTTGGAGAATACGTTTTTTACCCGTTGGGATAGTATTAAAAACAACGTGATCTTAAACTGGGTAGATGTTACCGATAAAGACGACCAATATGGCATGGCGCTTTTTACCGACCATACTACCAATTACGCGCACGGAAAAGATTTCCCTTTGGGCCTGGATATCCAATATTCGGGTATGGGCTTATGGGGTAGGGATCATAAAATAACCGGTCCAACTACTATAAACTATGCATTGGTGCCGCACGCCGGCAAATGGGATAAGGCAGGTATTCAGCAACAGAGCAATAATTGGAACGAACCCCTGGTAGCAATAGCTACTGCAATGCGGCCCAATCTATCGGGTAGGTCACTGGTTAAAGTACCCGCCGGATACGAGGTGTCTGCCGTGAATTTTGATGGTAAGGATATGCTGGTACGTGTTTTTAATACCGGTTCCGGCAATGTTAAAAGCAAAGTTATATTCAGTTGCAGTGCCGATAAGGTTGTTTTATCCGAACTTGATGGCAGGGCAGGGCAAACGCTATCCTCAACTAAACTAAAAGGCGGTGGGGTATCAATCAGCGTAGCTATACCAAAATTTGGTATCCGTACTATCAGGCTGGTTAATGCAAAGGGAATTTAAAAGCATCTTGTATTTGAGTAGGAGGGCTGAAGTATAAAAGACGCATTGAAAATAATTTTTGTTAAAATTTGCTAAATCGTTTTTTCTTGTATAATTTGGGCGTATTAATACCAATTAATAAATCAGCACCTGGATTGTCCGAATCATAATTATAATATGATAGAAGAAATGTCGGCACCTATCGTCAATTTGACGCTGTTTGCTTACTAACATCCGGAAAACCAATTATTGCTCGTAACAATGTTATATTATATTAAAAAATATCTTACAGCCACCGTTGTGCTCAGTTTTGCCACAGCGCAAATATTGTGCGCGCAAAACCTTGCTTCGTATGTGAATCCCTTTATTGGTGCCAGTACCAGCACCGCAGATGCAGGTGTTTATCACGGCCTTGGCAAAACATTTCCGGGCGCAACCACGCCTTATGGTATGGTACAGGTTAGCCCTAATACCATCACTGGTGGCGATAACGGCTCAGGTTATAGCTATGAACAAACCAGTATTGAAGGCTTTGCTTTTACACAAATGAGCGGCATTGGCTGGTACGGCGATCTGGGCAATTTTTTGGTGATGCCAACTACCGGCAAGATTAAAACAAAAGCCGGTACCATTGCGCATCCTCAAGACGGCTACCGCTCGCTCTATTCAAAGCCAAGCGAAAAGGCTTCCGCGGGCTATTATAGCGCTTTATTAACCGATTACAATATCAAAGCAGAAATGACGGCTGCCCCGCATAGTGGTATGCTACGCTTTACCTTCCCGCAAAATAAATTATCGCGCATCCAAATAGACCTGGCCCGCAGGGTTGGCGGTACATCTACCTTGCAGTATGTGAAAGTGGTGGATGATTATACTATTGAGGGTTGGATGAAGTGCACACCCGATGGTGGTGGTTGGGGCAATGGCGATGGCCATGCCGATTATACCGTTTATTTTTACGCCAAATTTAATAAACCGCTAAAGGATTATGGCGTTTGGAGCGCGGATATCCCCGATGGTTGGGTGCGCAAGCGCGAAGAAGTGGGAAGCGCTAAATACCAAGAAAAAGTGGCTAACGCTGAAGTTTTGCATGGCGTTAGAGAAAAACAAGGGAAACACCTGGGTTTTTATACGCAGTTTGCCACCAAAGCAAACGAGCAGGTGATCATGAAATCGGGTATATCATTCGTAAGCATCGCGGGAGCAAAAAAAAACTTGCTCACTGAAATAAAGGACTGGGATTTTGATGCCGCCCACCAGCGTGCTGTTGCCCTTTGGGATAAAGCTTTATCCAAGGTAAGCATACAGGGCGGCAGTACAGATCAGAAAAAAGTTTTTTATACCGCGCTTTATCATACCATGATCGATCCGCGCATCATCAGCGATGTTGATGGTAAATATCCCGGTGGTGACAGTATTGCACACCAAAGCTCGGCTTTCAATAAACGTACTATTTTTAGTGGCTGGGATGTTTTCCGCAGCCAAATGCCATTGCAAACCATTATTAATCCCTCGTTGGTGAACGATCTGGTAAACTCGATGGTAACGCTGGCCGATCAAAAACAGAAGAACTATTTCGAGCGCTGGGAGCTGCTCAACGCTTATAGCGGCTGCATGTTGGGTAATCCCATGACCTCTGTTTTGGCCGATGCTTACGCAAAAGGGATCCGCAATTATGATGTGAATAAGGCTTATGCGCTGTCGGTTGGGTCTGTAGAGAAATTTGGTAACGGTGACAAAGGCTATTCGCCCGGATCCATCGGTATTGCCCAAACACTGGAATACGCCTATAACGAGTGGTGCGTTGCACAACTGGCCAAATGGTTAAAACACCCTGCAGATGAGCGTAAATATGCAGCCCGCAGTTTATCGTACAAAAATATTTATGACCAGGAGAAGGGTTGGTTCCGCCCTAAAGATGAGAGTGGTAAATGGGTTGCCTGGCCCGATTCGGGAAGAATGACGCAATGGTATGGCACTTTCGAAACTAACCCTTACCAACAGGGCTGGTTCGTTCCGCAGGACGTGGATGGTATGGTGCAGTTGATGGGTGGTAAAGAAAAAGTAATTGCCGATCTCAACAACCTTTTCGCCAAAACGCCGGAGAACATGATGTGGAACGATTATTATAATCACGCGAATGAGCCTGTGCATCACATGCCGTTCCTGTACAATCGCCTCGGCAAGCCGTGGCTTACACAAAAATGGACTCGTGAGATCTGCCGTAGGGCATATAAAAATTCAGTTGAAGGTTTGGTTGGTAATGAAGATGTTGGCCAGATGTCGGCATGGTATGTATTGGCCGCCACGGGCTTGCATCCTGTATGCCCCGGCGATACCCGTCAGGAGATCACCAGCCCCGTGTTTGATAAGGTAACCTTAAAACTCGACCCCAAATATGCAAAGGGACAGTCCTTTACCATTATAGCTAAAAACAATTCGGCTACAAATATTTACATCCAGAGTGCCAGGTTAAACGGCAACGCATACAGCAAATGTTACCTCGATTATAAAGATATTTCGGCAGGCGGCACACTGGAACTTACAATGGGCGCCGAGCCAAATAAAAACTGGGGAATAAATTAAAATATATATGAAGAAATTCTATTCATTACTAATCGGGATTGGTTTAAGTGCAGGGGTTAGCGCTCAAAAAGTAGCGCCGTTTAAGGCAGGTGACAGGGTGGCATTTGTAGGCAACAGCATTACCGATGGCGGCCATTATCATTCGTACATATGGCTTTATTACATGACGCATTTCCCCAACCGCCGTATTACTTGCTATAACGCAGGAATTGGCGGCGATGATATAGGGCAAATATCCGCTCGTTTTGATGATGATGTGCTGGCTAAAAAGCCAAACGTTTTAACGCTAAGCTGGGGCATGAATGATACCGGTTACATTGAATGGTACCGCAGCGATGCGCAGGATTTTATTGATAAACGATTGGTAGGTAGCTATGCAACTTATGCGAAATTGGAGGATAAGCTGAAAAAACGGCTGGATATTCACACCATACTGATAGGTGGCTCGCCGTATGATGAAACAAGTAAATTCACCAAAAAGAATATTTATCCGCATAAAAGCGACGAGTTTGCAAAAGTGATAGATCACCAGGAGCAATCAGCCAAAAAAAATAACTGGGGCTTTGTAGATTTTTATCATCCGATGGATGCCATTAACAAACGCGAGCAGCTTAAAGATAGCACCTTTAGCCTAACACCAAACGACCGTATCCACCCGGATAATAACGGGCACCTGGTAATGGCCTACCTGTTCCTGAAAGCGCAGGGGTTAAGTAATAATTCGGTGGCTGATATCAGTATCAACGCGACTGATAAAAAACTTTCTAAAGCGGTGAATTGTTCGGTTCTAAATTTATCGGCAACTGCTAAATCGTTATCATTTAACTATTTGGCTAAGTCGCTGCCATACCCGCTGGATACCATTCCACGCGGCTGGGGCAATAACAAAAAGCAATCAGATGCATTAAAAGTGGTGCCTTTTAATGATGAATTTAACAGGGAGATGTTAACCGTAAAAAGCCTGAAAGAAGGCAGGTACGATCTGCTGATAGATGGTGAACGCATGGGTAGTTGGGCAGCATCTGAGTTTGCCAACGGCATTAACCTGGCCGAAATAAGCACTACACCGCAGTATCAGCAGGCCATCCAGATCCGCGAGTTGAATGAGGAGCGATGGGATATTGAGCGCCGCTTGCGTATGTACATTTGGATGGAGTACGATTTTCTTAAAGAAAAAGGCCTGTTGTATAATGACAGCAACGCCGCTATGGATACCGTTAAGAAATATGCTGTAAAAAATATTTTTGTAAACGGCAATAAAGACAATTATAGCCGAGCCCGTTACAAAAGCGTTCGCGATGCATGGCAAAAGCAAATGAATGTATTAACAGACCAGATCTACGCCATTAACAAACCGAAAACCCACCGCATCCAGATCATCGCTTCAAAATAATGCCACTTCGTAATATGAATACTAAAAAGATCATCACCCTTTTCCTCATCTGTGCAACTTCATTTTTGCTGAAAGCGAACGCGGCTACAGTTGATACGGCACTTACACACAGCGCCGCTATGAATAAGGATATAAAAGCGGTAATTGTAAAACCTGCAAATTATTCTGCGGCCAAAAAATACCCGGTTATGTATCTGCTTCATGGTTTTAGCGGCAACTACAGCGACTGGATAAAGAAAGTGCCGGCCATTTCTAAGCTGGCAGATACCTATCATATGCTGATAGTTTGCCCCGATGGCAACTTTGCCGGCTGGTACTTTGATAGCCCCATGAATAAGGAATGGATGTATGAAACATATGTGGCTAATGAGTTGGTAAACTATATTGATAAACACTATTCGACTATTACGAACCGAAAAGGGAGGGCTATTACTGGCCTGAGTATGGGTGGCCACGGTGCACTTTTCCTGGCCTTTAAACATCAGGATATTTTTGGGGCCGCAGGCAGCATGAGCGGCGTGGTAGATATACGCCAGTTTGCCGATAGTTATGGTATAGAGCAAGTGTTGGGCAAGTATAGCGAACGCCCCGAAGTATGGGAACAGCACTGCGTGGTAAGCTTGGTTTACTTATTAAAACCTAATGCACTGGCGCTAACATTTGATTGTGGTTATGACGATGGCATGTACAGCGGCAACCAGGAACTACATGAAAAGCTGATAGAGCGGAAGATTCCGCATGATTACACTGTACGGCCGGGAGGCCACTCCTGGGAGTATTGGGGTAACTCCGTAAACTATCAGGCATTGTTTTTTAGCAGGTACTTCAATAACCAAAAATAGTACTGGCAAATTCTTTTGAAAACATTGTTTGTTTCCACTTTAAAACTTATTAAAATGCTAAATTACAGTGGTGTAAATCTCAAATTTGCTAAAAGTAAAAAAATGTTAAAAAAACTTTGCTAAATCGTTTTTACAACTTATATTAGCACATAATTACAGACCAATAATTATAAACCAATTATTTAATTTTAATAGAGCATATCAATCCGGCATCTTTTCCTAAGTTGCTAAAACGATTTTTTGATGCCTAATATATAAAATACTGAAGCTTAACAGCTTTTATTATTATAACCCTATAGTATGAAAAAAATTTACTTTCAGTCAGTTGCTTATACTCTCTTTCTGGCGCTTTTCTTTTTTGCATCATGCAAAAAGGAGGGCTTTCTGAGCCAGACTACCACCTCTAACCTTACAGAAGAAACTGTTTTTAAGGATAGCGCCAATACAGTAAGCTTTTTGGCCGGCATTTATGAAAATGTGGGCTTTAGCGCTTCAGCAAGGCGGTTCACTTATGGCCTAACACCTAACGGAGGGTTAGATGCTTCATCAGATGAAGCGGAAGTGTATAATTCTGGTGGCTCTACTGCGCTGGCCTGGGAAACCGGTACTATTAATGCAGCGGTAGTTACCGATGATGCCTATAAAAAATCGTATGCCAGTATCAGAGCGGTTAACCAGTTGCTGAAAAATATGGGCAGAGTCCCTATTAATAATTTCGCGAAAACACAAATGAAAGCTGAGGCCCGCTTTTTAAGGGCCTGGTACTATGCTATCCTGCTGAAACATTATGGCGGCGTGCATTTATTGGGCGATAGTATTTATACCTATACCGATAAGATCCCCGCAAGCCGCAATACTTACGAAGAATGTGTAAATTATATCTTATCTGAATGTGATGCAGCTGCGCAGGACTTACCAACTACACAAAGTGGTGTAGGTTATGGCAGAGCATCAAAAGGTGCTTGCCTTGCACTTAAATCTCGCGTGCTGTTATACGCTGCAAGCCCGTTGTTTAGCGGCCAATCACTTACAGGTACAAAAAATGATGCGGTATTAGGTTATACGAAATTCACAGACGAATTAAAAAAAGAAAGGTGGAAGCTGGCGCAGGATGCCGCAGAAGCTGTAATAAGCTTGGGGGCTTATCATTTAAATATAGATAACGCTACCCCGGGTATTGGTTTTCAAAACCTTTTTACCCTGCGGTATAATACCGAATATATATTCCAGTTGATGCGCCCTACAGGAAATGTAGACCTGGAAGAATTGTTCCAGCCGCCATCGCGTACCGGCAAAAACGGCGCGTTCCCTTTACAGGGTTTGGTTGATGCCTTCCCGATGAAAAATGGTAAGGCCATTACCGATCCAACATCGGGCTATAATGCGCAGGACCCTTTCGCAGGCCGCGACCCACGTTTAGATTTTACGGTTATCCGCGATCAAACACTCTTGCAGAACAGGCTTGTGCCGGGCTTTTCGCCGGTTAATATTTACCAGGGTACTTACAAAGGTGTAGCTACAGGGCCTGATGCTGTGCATGTAGGCACATCTACCGGATATTATACCAATAAAATGCTTTCGCCAAATGCGGTATCGCAGGATTTTACCCATCGTACCGATAGGGTGCTGCCTTTGATCCGTTATGCCGAGATCCTGCTTAATTATGCTGAGGCTGCCAACGAATATAACGGACCAACCGCTGAGGTGTATCAAGCTGTTGAGGCCATAAGGGAACGGGCCGGCTTGGTGCCGTACCAATTGCCGGCGGGGCTTAACCAGACAGAGATGCGTTTAGCTATCCAAAACGAGCGCCGTATTGAACTGGCATTTGAAGAGCACCGTTTTTGGGATGTGCGCCGCTGGAAAATAGCCGAACAAACCGATAATATACAAACCAAAGGGTTGGAAATTAATCGCAATGGTAACGCTGCTACCTATATTATTTTTAATGTACGTAAGCGCAATTTCCGCCCGGCAATGTACTTGTGGCCTTTACCGCAAAGCGAGGTGGCTAAATCACCCGAGCTGATCCAAAACCCCGGTTATTAATATTCATAAACAATTGCATGAAAAAGAATTATAACATAAAACGTATGCTGTTGCTAATGCTGGTAGTGCTAATGGCTGCAGCGTGCAAAACAGAAAAGGTATTGCCCAAACAGGAAGCGCTGAAAGATATCAGCGGAAGCTGGCAGGTAATAAAAGCAACCCGTAACGGTACCGATTTGAGCACGCTGGTAGATTTGAGCCAGTTCAGGATAAACTTTGACGGCGTTGGTTACAAGCTGATGAACAAGCTGCCTTTTATAGTAACCCAGGATGGTGCCTTCTCGTTGGATGATCCGCTGTATCCATATAAAATAACATTTACGGCAGCGGGTGGTACGCCAATTTCAACGGCATTTACCTACCCGATTGTGAACGGCAAAAGACAGCTGAGCCTCACCTTTAGCCCGGGCTGCACAAACAATTCTTATATATACGTACTGCAAAGAGTTAATTAAGGCCAAACACCAAAAAACAGATTATGAGATCATATTTACATATAAAAGGTAAAAATTTATGGAGGGCATGTGCCTGCCTTATATTGGGCATAGTGCTGGCCTGTTGCGGCGAAGAGATTACCGGCGTAGACCAGCCGGCAACTGCAACTGTAGGAGCAACGGTGCCCATTACGGTGCATATTAATATCCCCACTGCCGGTAACGGCGGCCCGGATAACCTCATATTTGGTTTTTTAGTGCCGAAGGGATGGAAAGCCGCGCAAAATACCAAGGTTACCTATAACAGCCCTGCTTTGGGTGGAGGCACCATGACGCTTTTAACCGATGCTACCCTGCCAAAGAACGGCGGCGGACTAACCTGGCCAGCGTATATGAAAAAAACCTTCGGTATTGGTGGTAACCTTATTGATGATATGGAATGGGTTGCCTACCAGTCGGACAAGGCTTATAGTCACAATGGCAACACTTTTAGCGGCGATATATTAATAAACATAAAAGTTGGCGCTGATAATAATAACATGCTTGTAAAACTGGGCTACGTAATAACCGATAGTGGTAACGGTTTCACCAGTGATGGTAATGGTACCTATTACAGCAAGGTAATAACCCCATGCTTTGAAGTTACCGGCGGTGCTGGCGATATAGTGGATTTTTGTAACCCACAGCTTACCATTGTAGATCCGCCAAAATCATTGGATAATGATTTTGTTACGCTCACTTTTGATGGTACCGTGGCAAATACACAGCTTGGTAAAGAAACCGAAGTGTACCTCTGTGCAACCGCCTATACCAGCGATGGCAAAACCATAACGGTATGCGAACAAACTGATAAAACACGTATGGTGCAAACATCGGCAACCAGCAAAAGGTATCAGGTAACTATTTGGCCTAAGTCATTTTTCAACACAACCGATGCGCAAACCATTACCAAGATGGAGTATTTCATAACCGATAAAGCAGGTACAACCAAGGTGGGTTACGGTAATACCCCGGCGCCGTTTGTGTACACGTTTAAGTGCGGATAATTCAGCTTTTTATATAACCGGGCGTATGCAAAAAACAATGTGCGCTCTGCTAAAACGATATTTTATTTTTTGCCAACAATTTAAACTTTATACAATGGCTAAATGCTACTTAAATAAATACTTTACAGCTTTGGTGATACTGATGCTGGCGCTGGGTACAACCGGCCATGCCATGCAGCAGGATACCACCGCCAAATTTAGTGCCCGCCCCGGCATGGCCGGTGGAGTTGTACTCGATGAATACAGTAAGCCTTTAAAGGGTGTAAAGGTAACCGTTAAGGGTAAAACAGATACGGTGAGTACCGATGGCAACGGCCGTTTTGAAATAAGCGCCGCTAACAATACAACCCTGGTATTTAAATATCCGAATTACAATGTGCGCCAGGCAATTGTAAGGGGTAACAAAGAGATCATAGTTAGGTTGATTGATACTTATATCAAGACCCCAGCTAAAATTGATGTGCTATATGGCACAGCCGATGTAAACAAAACCCTGGGTGCTATATCTACAATTTATACTAACCAGCTTACCACTACGCCTGCAACGCTTTATACCTATGCTTTGCCTGGCCAGTTGGCAGGCTTATTCACGCAGCAATACAGCGGTTTTGCAACCCCGCAAACTACCCCGCAAACGCACGGCGATTTCATAGGTAACGTTGTAGCGCACAATAACTATTCGCCTAATGATAATACCGAGTTTAACCTATACCTGCGCGGCCAGACGCCAATAACCATTATAGACGGTGTACAGCGCGAGATCGCTTCGCTGGACCCGGAGAGCATCGAATCCGTATCGGTTTTAAAGGATGGGCTTTCTAATATATTATTAGGTGTAAACAGCTCAAGGGGCGTTTTGCTTATCACTACAAAGCGTGCAAAAGCCGGCCCGCCACGCATATCATTTACCGCGCAAAGCGGTGTACAAACGCCGCTGGGGCTGCCAACACCTTTGCCGGCCAGCCAATACGCTTACTTGTATAACGAGGCTTTGCAAAACGATGGCAAGCCGCCTATTTACAGTAGTGCAGATTTTAATGCCTATCGTGACCATACCGACCCCCTGCGCCATCCGGATGTTAACTGGTACAATACCATCCTGCGCAATAATTCGCCCATGAACAGCTACAAGCTTAATGTAAACGGCGGTTCGGAAATTGCCCGCTATAGTGTATCATTAAACTACCTGAACCAGGATGGTATGTTTAAAACAGCATCATCGATACCGTACAATACCAACAATAACCTTAGCCGTTACATTATCAATTCGGACCTGATGGTTAATGTTACCAAAAAGTTCGTGGTGGATCTGCAGATGTTTGGCCGTATCCAGTCGGGCACGCAGCCTGGTGCGGGTTATGGCAATATCCTCGGTGGTTTATATTCAACACCAAACAATGCCTATCCGGCTACAAATCCCGACGGCTCTTTTGGTGGTACCACCATGTTCACCAACAACCTTTTGTCACAAGCACAATACTCGGGTTACCAGCGCACCAACAGTAACGATGTGCTGGCTAATTTGGATCTTACCTATGATATGAGCAGCATTACCAAAGGCCTTTCGGGTAAGGCTAAGGGGAACATGGCGCTGTCATCGCAGGGCGTGTTGAACAGGTCATTGCAAAATAATACTTTTCTGATAAGGCCGGATAGTAGCTATGCCGGAGTAGGTACGTCTGTAGCGCAGGTAAATAATTTTAACAGCGTATCAACTGCGCGCTATTCATTCGCACAGTTATCACTTAATTACGACAGGCAATTTGGCAAGCATAATATTACGGGTATGCTGTTGTATGATACCCGGTCTGTGAACCTCAACTTTGATTTACCAAGCGTAACCACTAATGAAGCTTTTAAAGCAGGTTATAATTACGACGAGAAATATTTTATAGAAGGCGCGGTAAACCGTAGCGGCTACAGCCGTTATCCGCCGAATAAACAGTTTGGAATATTTTACGCGGGCGGTTTAGGCTGGCAAATGGCTAAAGAAAACTTTATTAAAGATAACTTCAGCTGGATCTCTTCGTGGAAGTGGCGCGCCACTTATGGCCGCACCGGCAATGCCAACGTAGATAACGTAGGCTACTACAACTTCATTCAAACCTACAGCTCGCCAAATGGATACCAGTACAGCACCGGTACCAGCCGCAGCGACGTACAGGGTATTTATGCAAATCAGTTAGCCAACCCTTTTATCAGCTGGGAAAAAGCCGATAAAATTGACATAGGAGCAGACATTGCCCTGTTCAACAACCACCTTAAAGTAACTGCCGATTATTACCACGACAGGTATAAAGACTTATTACAGGTACGAGGCCGCAACAGTTTATTGCTGGGTACGGCATACTCTTACGAAAACATTGGTGTAGTGCTTAATCAGGGTGAGGAGCTTACTTTAACCTATCAAAACAACATCAACAATTTTAATTACTTTATATCAGGTAATGCATCACTGCAATATTCTAAAAACGTGTTTAGTGATGAAACACCTACGCCGTATCCATGGTTGCGCCACACCGGCAGATCAACCGGCGCTGTTTACGGCTACACAGCTTTAGGTTTCTTTAAAGATGCCCAGGAAGCCGCAACCAGTGCAACTACAACCGGCTATACAGCACAAGCGGGCGATGTAAAATACCAGGATCTGAATAAAGACGGAATCATTAACCAGTTTGACATTTCGGCTATCGGAAACCAAAGGCCACTATTGTTCTACGGCACATCATTGGGGTTCAATTACAAGGGCTTCAGCTTCAGTATGATTATTCAGGGAGTTAAAAATAGCCAATTTATGTTCAACAAAGCTATGGTGAACAGCTTTGCGGGCGTGGGCTTTCTTGGGCTTACCTATGCTGGCCAGGGTTATGATAACCTAACCGGCAGATGGACGCCCGAAACAGCTGCTACGGCAACGCTTCCACGCTTATCGCTGGGCAATGCCAATAACACGGCCAATTCAACCCTTTATTTACGTTCTGGCGATTACCTCAGGCTAAAAAATGCAGAGATAGGCTATAACCTGCCTTACCAATGGATAAAGAAATTTAGATTATCGGGTGTGAGGTTATTTGCGAACGGCGAAAACCTGGTAACTCTTTACGGCTACAAAGGCATCGATCCGGAAGTGAGCAACGGGGCATATCCTATACAGCGGGTAATAAACGCAGGTGTTACCATTAAGCTTTAATTTTTGGCCATTATAGAAAATACGATCATGAAAAATCACAAAAATATTATAGCAGCCATAGCACTGATAGTGGCAATTGCAGGTTGCAAAAAATACGAACAGACACCGGTAGATAAAGTGGACATTACCCACATTTTTGATCCAAGGGATTCGGCCGGGGTAAGCGCACAACACTACCTTTACGGCATATACTCGGTTTTAAAGAACGGCCATAACCGTATTGGCGGCGATTATCTTGATGCCGCGGGCGACGATGCCATTTCTTCGGCATCGGGACCGTCAAACATCGCTACCGTTTTGTCTACCGCATCTTACAACTCATACACTATTCCTTCCGATGAAAATTTGTGGGGTACCTATTATGCAGGCATCCGCCAGGCAAATGAGTTTGTAAATAATATAGAGGTGGTGCCCGTGCTGGCC
Organism: Mucilaginibacter sp.; assembly: GCF_028288105.1. Lineage (GTDB taxonomy): Bacteria > Bacteroidota > Bacteroidia > Sphingobacteriales > Sphingobacteriaceae > Mucilaginibacter. Next base: position 27,072 of record NZ_JAQBOI010000051.1, read on the forward strand.
AAATACAATGGCTACTCCATGAAGTATGTATGGAAGAGCGAGGCCCGCTTTTTAAGGGCGATGTTTTACTTTGAACTGGTAAAACGTTATGGAGGTGTGCCGCTAATGGGCAATCATGTTTACACTATTTCTGATGATATATCGCTACCACGCAATTCTTTTGACGATTGCGTAAAGTACATAGCGAGCGAATGCGACGCCATAAAAGATTCGCTATTGGTATACCCTATAAGCGACCCAAATGCAGATAGCCATCGCCCAACAAAGGGCTCGGCAATGGCATTAAAAGCAAGGGTACTGCTGTATGCTGCAAGCCCATTGTTTAACGGCGGTAATATTGATCCTGCAAATAATTTAACAGGTTACACCAGCTTTGATGCCGCCAGGTGGACGGCCGCCGCTGCCGCTGCGAAAGCTGTGATGGACCTGGGTACCTATTCGCTGATGCCAAACTTTAAGGATGTGTTTTTGACACAGAATAATCCTGAAATTTTGTTTATGCGCCAGGGCGGGAATGGCACTAACGTAGAAACTGCTAATGGCCCGGTAGGCTTTACAGCCGCAACAGGCAAAGGCCAAACCAGCCCAACGCAGGAGTTAGTGAACGCCTTCCCAATGGCAAATGGATTGCCTATTAGCGATGCAGCATCCGGCTACGATAGTAACAACCCATATAACAACCGCGACCCAAGGCTCACCTATACCATTATGTACAACGGCACGCAATGGTTAAACACCCAGATACAAACGTTTGAAGGAGGCCAGAGCAAACCAAACGGTCCGTTGCAGCAAACTAAAACCGGTTACTACATGCGTAAGTTTATGGGCAATTTCGAGAACACCAATACTTACAGCTCGCACAGTACCGATTGGCTGATCATGCGTTACGCTGATCTTGTTTTGGGTTATGCCGAAGCGCTAAACGAATCTGAGGGACCAACCACAGATGTATACAACGCTTTAATCAGTATCCGTAAACGTGCCGGCATCGAAGCAGGCGCAAACAGCCTTTACGGTTTAACAGCAGGTATGACAAAAGAGGAGATGCGTTCAATAATACAGAACGAGCGCCGCGTTGAGCTGGCTTTTGAAGAAAGCCGTTACTGGGATATCCGCCGATGGAAATTAGCCGAAACCACCATGGATCAGCAGCGTACAGGTTTAAGCATTGTAAAGTTGGGCAGCACGCTCAATTACAATCCTATTAATGTGCTTACAACCAAGTTTGATGCGCCAAAAATGTATTTGTACCCTGTGCCGTACGATGAGGTACAAAAGAACCCTAATATGAAACAAAACCCCGGATGGTAATTACCAGAAAGATCAATTAAACCAATTAATTAAGCAGTTATGAGAAAAATAATACTTTTCTTTCAAATAATATTTACGTTGCTACCGGTGGCTTTGTACGCTCAAAATACAACAGTAACCGGCAAGGTGCGCGATATAGCGGGGGCTTTGCCGGGGGTATCTGTTGTAGAAAAAGGCTTCCCTACCAATGGGAGCATATCTGATGTGAACGGCCGGTTCACGCTTACCTTAAAAGGGCAGTCGAATACAATTATACTACGGTTTATAGGTTATGTAAACCAAGAGGTAAAGGTGAGCGACAATAAAACTCTGGATATCATCCTTCAGACAAGTACCAATGGATTAGATGAAGTGGCAGTTGTGGCATACGGTACGCGTAAACGTATCACAAGCACCGGCGCGGTTAGTTCAATTTCAGGAAGTGATATCCGTACCGTACCAACGGCCAATGTACAAAACGCGCTTACCGGTAAGTTGCCGGGCTTCTTTTCACAGCAGGCATCGGGCCAGCCGGGTAAGGATGCATCTGACTTTTATATCCGCGGGGTAAGCTCATTAAACCCTGCAGGTAACCAGCCGCTAATTATTGTAGATGATATTGAGTACAGTTACGATCAGTTACAGCAGATAAATGTGAACGAGGTAGAAAGCATCTCTATCCTTAAGGATGCCTCTTCAACCGCTATATACGGTATTAAGGGTGCAAACGGTGTGTTGGTAGTAGCCACCAGGCGTGGTAAAAGTGGTTCACCCAAGTTTAATGTAAGGGTAGAGACCGGTATGCAACAGCCTACTAAAACACCAAAATTCCTTGATTCATACAACTCCGCTTTATTGATCAACGAGGCGCAATTGAACGATGGCCTCCAGCAATCATTCAGCCAGGCAGATCTTGATCATTTTAAGAGTAACGATGACCCGTATGGCCACCCCAATGTAAACTGGTACGATAAGATCTTTAAAAAACAAAGTTACCAGGCCAATGCCAACTTAGATATCTCGGGCGGTACTAACGCGCTCAAGTATTTTATATCTGGCGGTGCATTAAACCAAAATGGTTTGGTACGCGACTTTGCCGACCCGCAAAGTTTAGTGAACACTAACTATTATTTCCGAAGGTACAACTTCCGCTCCAACCTGGATCTAAAGGTTAACAAAACCCTTGATCTGCGTTTGGATGTGACCACCCGCTTTTCTGATCTTAACCAACCTTACAATCAAAACGCGGTAGGCGAGGTGTATAATTTTACGAAGCAAACCCCGTTCACATCGCCATATTTAAACCCTAACGGCAGTTATAGCTACGCTTATTCACCCTTCAACCCCGATCACCTGCCTACGCTGAATGCAAGGCTGGCAACAGGTGGTTATCAAAATTCGCGCAGAACAGACTTTAACTTCCTGTTTGGCGCTACCCAAAAACTGGATGCATTGACGGATGGCTTATCACTGACCGGCCGTATCGCTTATTCCAGTATAGAGCAATACACCAAGCAGATCTTTAGCGAAGGCATCCCTGCCTATCATTACGATGCGGCTACCGGCCAATATTCCCTGCGCCCGGGTGCAACTTATGTTTACCAAAACTATGGTTTAACGGGTAATACCGATATCAACACTAATAATTACAACTTACAGCTATACCTTAATTACGATCGCACCTTCAGCAATACCCACCATTTTTCGGGATTGGTGCTGCTCAATCAAACGGCTAATACGCTATATGCCGCTAATCTTTTGTCAGGAGACCTGGTTGGTGTACCACAAAAATTCAGAGGTTTTTCTGGCAGGGCGGGGTATGATTACAAACAGAAATACCTTATAGACTTTAACGTGGCCTATAACGGTACCGACCGTTTCGCTGCCGACCATCGCTTTGGCATATTCCCCGCAGTGAGCGTGGGCTACAACTTGGTAAAAGAAGATTTCTTTACTAAAGTCCTGCCTATGTTCAGTCTGTTCAAATTAAGGGCCAGCTACGGTTTGGTAGGTTCGGATGCCGCGCCGGGTAACCGCTATGTGTATAACCAGGTTTACAACAATGGCGGGGGCTATAATTTCGGCCAGTCGCAGCAAAACTATGGTAGCATTTATGAAGGTGCGCTGGGCAACCCTAATGTGGTTTGGGAGCGTGCCCGCAAACTGGACATAGGTTTGGATATGAACTTGTTTAATGATAAGGTATCTATAACGTTTGATTATTTCCACGATGTACGCTACAATCAGCTTATTACACCTGGCAGTGTGCCATTGATACTGGGGGTAGATCTGCCGGCCGTAAATATTGGAAAAACCCAAAATCAGGGTTTCGACGGGCAGGTGAGTTACCATGGTAACATCGGCAAGTTCCAGTATAATACAGGCTTGGTTTTTTCGTATGCCAAAAACAAGATATTGTTTAAAGACGAGGCAGCACCTGCTTACCCATGGCTGGCACAAACCGGTTATTCTATCAATCAGCAATATGGCTATCATTACCTTGGGTATTACTCTGCCAATGATATAGCTGCCATTACCACTTATAAAAATGACCATCAAGGCTCTAATGCGGGTAACACCATTGCTTTACCAGACAACGGTATCCCACTTCAACCCGGCGATCTGCGCTACCAGGACCTTAACGGCGATGGTGTGATCAACGTGTTTGATAAACGGGCTATCGGTAATCCAAACCTGCCTAATACTACACTTGGCCTTTCGTTGCAGGGAGTATACAAGGGCTTTAGCATAAGCGTATTACTGCAGGGTTCATTCAACTATAGCTTCGCGGTGGTGGGTACCGGTATCGAGCCATTCCAGAGCCAGTTTCAGCCCATTCACCAGGAAAGGTGGACTCCGGAAACAGTTGCAACAGCAAATTTCCCAAGGTTAGGCCTTAACCCTACATCGGTAAACAGCCCAACGGCTTACTTTAGCGATTATTGGTTGGTGAACGCTTACTATATCCGTTTAAAAACCATTGATATCGGCTATCAGTTACCAAACAAGTTGCTACCGTTCAAGATCAGCAATGCAAGGGTTTACATGAGCGCTTACAATTTGTTCACCTGGGATAATTACAACAAGTATCAGCAGGATCCGGAGATCTCAACCAATACCGCCGGCGATGCCTATATCAACCAGCGGGTTATAAACGTGGGTATCCAACTGGGCTTCTAAGACATTTTAATTTATAAAGGCAGGGGTTAACGCAGAAAAAGCGCTTGATCCCTGCCTTTTTTTTAAATTACATTCAACGGGCATTTTATACATTAGCAATATGTTTCCAACCATTGGCGATCTGTTTGAATACTTGTTTAATGCCCGGTTTTCGTTCCCTATCCAAACCTTTGGTTTCTTTGTGGCTTTATCGTTTCTACTGGCTTACATCGTATTCACTTCGGAGTTTAAAAGGTACGAGGCTAATTGCAAGATCCACGCTTTTAAGCGGATAGTTATTATAGGAACGCCTGCTTCTGTGTTAGACCTGGCAATAAATTTCCTATTAGGATTCGCCTTTGGCTTTAAGGGCTTAGGGGCTATCTTTAATTATAAAACCTTCGGCGCCGATCCGCGTGGATACATTCTTTCTGCCCATGGTAGCCTTATTTTGGGCCTACTGGTTGGAATAGGTTTCGAGTTATGGGTCTACTTCGATAGGAAGAGCCATCAATTGGCCAAACCAAAGGTGGTTGAAGAAACCCGGCACCCATACCAACTGATGGGGTTGATCGTGTTCAGTGTGGGCTTTTTTGGGTTTATTGGCTCCAAACTATTTGATGTAGTAGAACATATCAGCCAGTTTAGGTATGACCCAATAGGTGTGATGTTCTCAGCAAATGGCTTTGCTTACTATGGCGGGTTGATATTTGGCGCGCTTACCTATCTGTACATTGGCTATCGCAATGGCATGAAGCAAGTACACCTTGCAGATATAGGCTCGCCCGGCATGATGCTGGCTTATGGTATTGGCCGCATAGGCTGCCACTTAGCAGGCGATGGCGACTGGGGAATCATTAATGAGCACGCTAAACCGCAATGGCTGGGCTGGTTACCCAATTGGATGTGGAGCTTTAAATATCCGCACAATGCTATAAATGCAGGGATACCAATACCGGGATGCGATGGCAATTACTGTAACCAACTGGTAAAAGGCGTGTATCCAACATCGTTTTATGAGGTGGTGCTGTGTGTAGGAATGTTTGGGCTGATGTGGGCCTACCGTAAAAAGATAAAAGTACCGGGGCTGATGTTTTGTATCTACCTCATCCTTAATGGTGGCGAGCGTTTTTTGATAGAACACATCCGCATAAATTTTAATTACAGCTTTTTAGGTATTACATTTACACAAGCAGAATTAATTGGCGGGCTTATGCTGCTTGGCGGCATTATAGGACTGATTATCATTGCTTATAAACGCTTTAAGCCTGCCCATCAATCTGCATAAACCTATATTAAATTGATTGATCCCATGAAAAGGCTTGCGTTTGTTTGTCTGTGTATTTGCACTGCGTTGTCCCAAAGCATCGCCCAAACTAAATCAGTAAATCTTACCGACCTTAAATTTACAGTAGAAGAGGCACCCGAATGGTCTGCCCTGTTGAAACGTAACACCGGATGGTTTGGCGGAGACGGCATTTATACTATACCGCTAAACGGCGTAGAGGGCAAACAATCCAAACCCAATGGTAAAACCCTTTTCATATTTAGCGATAGCATGATCGGGGAGATCCGTGATAATACCATGATGCCGGGTTTTAAAATGATCCATAACTCGGTAGCGATACTGAATGGCAACCAGCCTGATGAGAAGCAAATGAAGTTTTACTGGGATAAGGATGCAAAGGGACAACCCGAATCTGTTTTTATTCCCGCAACGCCAAAAACAGAGAGTTCTGATTACTATTGGCTGGGAGATGGTTTTGTAAACCAAGCAAATAACTCTACCTACATATTTGGCTACCGGGTGCGGAATGTAAGCACTGGGGCTTTTGGTTTTAGGGAGGTAGGTAATACGCTTATCAAAATAGCGCCGGGCGATAATCCTCCATACACCACAATTAAACAAATGGATACGCCTCTTTATTTAACAGATGGCAAGAATGATATTGGTTCTTTTGGGGCGGGCATCTATGTTAATACCAAAGCAGCAGGGGCGTCTAAGCCCGATGGTTATATTTATGTGTACGGGGTTACAGGGATGGCCAAAAAATTATTGGTAGCCCGCGTGCTTCCAAGCCATTTCGAGGATTTTAAAGAGTGGAAGTTTTGGAATGGAACTGCCTGGTTGAGTGATATGAGCAAGGCTGCTGAAGTAACCACAGGGGTATCTAACGAGCTTAGCCTTTCTGTTTTACCGGATGGCAGGTATGCTTTGGTTTTTCAATTGGGCGGAATGAGCACTACGGTAGGCATGCGGATAGGTGCGAGCCCTTTCGGTCCGTTTGGCCCGGTAATAAAGCTATGGGATTGCAAACCCGACCTGATAGAAAAAACCTTTGTTGTTTACAACGCAAAGGCGCATCCAACCCTATCTAAACCCGGTGAGTTGCTTATTAGCTACAATATCAATTCTGTTGAGTTTATAAAGGATCTGCAAACGCATCCCAACTTATACCGGCCGCGATTTATCCGGGTTAAATTCCAATAATTCTGAATTATATTTGTTACTATAAAAATAATATATATTTTAGCTAAATCAATTTAGCAATAACCACCAATTCAACCGGAATGAAGAAATTAATAATGCTTGCCGTAATTGTTTTTATGTGCAGTTTCCAAACCAAAAAAGCCGTTAAAATAGTGTTTTTTGGCGATTCTATTACTGAATATGGCGTTCGGCCAGACGGTTATATCACTTTATTTCAGCAAAAGCTGAAGGATAACAACCAGGCGGCCAATTATGAGGTAGCCGGGGCAGGCATAGGCGGGAACAAGATCTACGACCTGTACTTACGTTACGAAGATGATGTGCTATCCAAAAATCCCGATGTGGTTGTGATTTGGGTAGGGGTAAATGATGTATGGCACAAGCGGTTGTTTGGTACCGGTACCGATTGGGATAAGTTTAGTAAGTTTTATACAGCACTGATCAAGAAATTGCAGGCTAAGGGAATTAAAGTTACAATTTGTACCCCTGCCAGTGTTGGTGAAAAAATCGACTACAGTAATGAACTGGATGGTGATCTGAACAAATATTCGCAGATCATCCGCGAGCTTGCCGCGCAAAACAATTGCGGGCTGGTAGATTTTAGAAAGCTATTCCATGAGTATGGATTGAAGAATAACCCGCAGAACCAGGATAAGAATATCCTTACTGTGGATGGAGTACACTTGAACGCTGCGGGCAATAAACTCGTAGCCGATGCGCTTTACCAGTCACTTATTAAATAGTAAAAATTCGTTTTAGTTTATATATCTTGGTTAGAAGGAGGCGGGAGCGCCTCCTTTTTTTAAGTCAGTAGCTACCAGGATTTTATTTTTTTATCCTCGTATCCCTAATGAAAAAGACTTCAATTTTTTGCATCGTTGCATTGTTTATTACGAGCAGCTTACACGCCCAGCAAGCCAACCTGGTTAAATATGTAAACACGCGTCAGGGCACTAATACCAAATACGAATTTTCATACGGTAACACCTACCCGGCTACAGCACTGCCATTTGGCATGAACACCTGGACACCCCAAACCGGCAAAAACGGCGATGGCTGGAAGTATCAGTACTTTGAAAAAAAGATCAGGGGTTTTCAGCAATCGCACCAATGCAGCTCGTGGGTAAATGATTATGCCGTATTTTCATTGATGCCGGTAACGGGCAAACTTGTGGTGAACGAGGACGAGCGGGCATCATCGTTCAATCACGCTAATGAGATAGCCCAGCCAAGCTACTATAGTGTTACCCTTGATAATGGCATCACAACAGAAATGAGCCCAACCGAACGCGGCGCTCACCTGCGTTTTAGTTTCCCAAAAGGGCAGGGCTCGTATCTAGTATTGGATGGTTATACCAAAATGAGCATGGTTAAGATCGATCCGACTAAACGAACAATAAGCGGCTATGTAAATAACTGCCGCTGGGCTCCCAAAAATTTCAAAAATTATTTCGTCATTACGTTTGATAAACCATTTGCTGATTATGGCACATGGGAAAATAAAAAGAACAGCCTAAACGCTAAGAATAAGGAAGCCGAAGGCGAGGGTGCAGGAGCCTACATTAAGTTTAAAGATGGTGAAACAGTGCAGGCAAAGGTGGCCTCGTCTTACATCAGCCCCGAGCAGGCCGAAGTGACCTTACAAGCCGAGCTGGGTAAATACAACTCATTTAATGATACCCATAAAGCGGCTGATAAGGTTTGGAATACCCTGCTTGGCCGTATGGCTGTTGAAGGTGGTACCGAAGAGGAGAAAGCCACATTTTATTCCTGCCTGTATCATGCTAACCTTTTCTCGCACCAGTTTTTTGAATATGGGAAGGATGGTAAACCCTATTACTATAGCCCGTATGATGGTAAGCTGCACGATGGTTATATGTATACCGATAACGGTTTTTGGGATACTTTTAGGGCACAGTTCCCGCTAAATACCGTTCTGCATCCAAAAATGGAGGGGCAACTGGTACAGGCGCTGTTGGATGCGCAAAAACAGTGTGGCTGGCTGCCGGCATGGTCCTTTCCGGCAGAAACCGGGGGGATGCTGGGTAACCATTCTATTTCGCTATTAGCTGATGCCTGGATGAAGGGCATCCGAACCTTTGACCCTAAACAGGCGCTGGAAGCTTATTATCACGAGGCTACAAACAAAGGCCCATGGGGTAGCGCTAATGGCCGCCCGGGCTGGAAAGAATATTTTGCCGATGGTTACGTGCCGTACTCTAAACAAACTGAAGGCGCCACTGCTTGGACCTTGGAATTTGCCTATGATGATTTCTGTGCTTACCAATTGGCAAAAGCAACCGGCAATAAATACTACGAGAATGTGTTTGCCCGCCAAATGTATAACTACAAAAACTTATTTGACCCTAAAACCCGGTTTATGCGCGCCAAAGACGCCAAGGGTAACTGGATAGAACCTTTTGATCCGATGGATTGGGGCGGGCCATATACCGAAGGTAATGCATGGCATTGGACCTGGTCGGTTTTCCATGATACCCAGGGGCTTATTAATTTAATGGGCGGCGATAAAAATTTCACGGCTAAAATAGATTCGGTGTTTACCGAGCCAGGCACTATCAAAGTAGGTGGCTACGGTACGGTTATCCATGAAATGACAGAGATGGCAGCCTTTAAAATGGGCCAGTTTGCACAGGGTAACGAGCCTATTCACCACATGCTTTATATGTATAACTACGCCGGCCAACCCTGGAAGGCCCAACAGCATCTGCGCGAGGTAATGGATAAAATGTACAATGCAACCGAGAACGGGTATCCTGGTGATGAGGACGAGGGGCAAATGTCATCGTGGTTTGTACTGAGTGCTGCCGGATTTTACAGCGTTTGCCCCGGAACAGACCAGTATGTAATTGGCAGCCCGCTATTTAACAAGATGACCATTACACTCGAAAACGGCAATAAATTTACGATCGAGGCCAATAATAACAGTAAGCAAAATGTCTACATCCAGTCGGCTACACTCAATGGTAAATCTTATACACACAATTGGATAACCCATGCCGATATCATGAATGGCGGCACATTGCATTTAGAGATGGCCGATAAACCCAATTTAAGCCGTGGCTTAGCGGTTGAAGATAAACCATTTTCACTATCAAAAGCTGATAGGTTATAATAAACGTGGCTTCTGCACCAAATATTAATAATAAGCTTTGGTAGCTGTAAAGATTTAATTTACTTTACAACACCAATTCAACTAATTAAGTCACCGCCTGATGCATGCCATACCAAAATTTACAGAACGCAAATATCTGCTAGTACTCATATTTGTAACCTCGTTGTTTTTAATGTGGGGTATATCCATGACGCTTGGTGATGTATTGAACAGGCATTTTCAAAATGTGCTGCATATAAGCAAGGCAAGGTCGGCTTATGTGCAGTTCTCTATATTTGGTGCTTATTTTGTTATGGGGATCCCTGCTGGGTTGTTCATGAAGAAATTTGGGTACAAAAACGGCGTTCTGCTGGGATTACTGCTCTATTCTGCCGGTGCATTTTTATTCATACCAGCCGCAAATGCCGAGTCTTTCACTTTTTTCAGGGTAGCATTATTTATTCTGGCCTGCGGTATGGCAACATTAGAAACCGTAGCGCATCCTTTTGTGGCCTCTCTTGGCGACCAGCGCACGAGCGATCAGCGTATCAACTTTTCGCAGGCATTCAATGGCGTCGGGGGCATCATAGGCCCTATCATTGGTAGCTATTTTATTTTTGGCCAGGAGCAGGATCTGGTATCCGTAAAGCAGCTTTACATAGTTATTGGCGCTGTTATAGCCGCAATTGCTGTGGCATTCTCTTTCGTAAAAGTGCCTGCGCTTATAGATCCTCATATTCCTGCAATAGATTCGTATTCGCCCACCGAAGTGCCTCATGTCGATAAAAAGCTTTTTCAGCATAAACACTTTGTTTTTGCGGTTATAGCCCAATTGTTCAATGTAGCGGCACAGGGTGGTACCTGGGCTTTTTTCATCAATTACGGCCATGATATTATGCATTTTAGCGATGGAAAAGCAAGCTACTTTTTTTCGCTGAGTATGGTGATGATGATGACTGGGCGCTTTGCCGGCACCTTCCTGATGCGATACATAGCACCCAGTAAACTATTGGCGATTTTTGCATTATGTAATATTGTGATGTGCCTTATTGTGGCCCAGGGATTTGGCTGGCCGTCCTTTATCGCTTTGCTCTTTATCAATTTCTTTTTCAGCATTATGTTCCCTACAATATTTAGTCTCGGTTTAAAAAACATGGGCAACCAAACACAGCAGGCGTCGTCATTTATAGTAATGGGTGTGGTAGGCGGCGGGCTATTTCCGTTATTAATGGGGCAGATAGCTAATCATAATGTGGCAGCTGCCTACTATCTGCCAATAATATGTTACGCGGTTATATTCTTGTTTGGCTTTAGTTATAAACGCCTTAATAAAAGTAGCGTTTAAGTACAATGATAATATGTTAATACATCGGTCGTATTAATTTTAACTGAAATATCATTAAATCGATTTAATGATATTTCAATGCTATTTTTATTAACTACATTTATATTTGATCTTACTAAAACAGCACGTGAAAAAACTCTCTATAGTTGATATTGCCAACCATCTAAACGTATCGAAAACCACAATTTCATTTATCCTGAATGGCCGCGCGCAGGAGAAAAGAATAGGGAAGGAGCTGGTTGACCGTGTACAGAAATTTGTGGATGAAGTAGGCTACAAGCCAAACTCATTGGCGAAGAGCCTGCGTACAGGCAAATCAAACATTATCGGGTTGATGGTAGAGGATATTTCCAATCCCTTTTTTGCGTCGATAGCCCGGCTAATAGAGGACCGCGCTTACAAAAACGGCTACAAAATTATTTACTGCAGTACTGATAATGATACAGAGAAAACACGCGAATTGATCAGCATGTTTCGCGACAGGCACGTGGATGGTTATATCATTGCTCCTCCCGAAGGCATCGAGGACGATATTAGCTCACTAATAAAGGATGGAATGCCAGTAGTGCTATTTGACAGGCATTTACCAAAGGTAAGTACTGATTTTGTTGAAATAGACAACCTTTTTAGCACTTATAATGCTACCATGCATTTGATACAGCAAGGGTATAAAAACATAGCGTATATAACGTTCGCATCAAATCAAACGCAAATGCAAGCCCGTTTACAGGGTTATAAAGACGCGTTAGAAGAGAATGGCTTAAAGCCATTTATACAGGAAATTGTATTTAGTCAGAATGAGGAACTTATTATGAGCCCCCTAAACACATTCCTTAAAAAGCATAAAAACCTGGATGCTGTATTCTTTGGCACTAACCACGTGGGTACTTGCGGCTTAAAAGTAATAAATAGCCTGGGTCTGAAGGTCCCGGATGATCTTGCGCTTGTTTCTTTTGACGACTATGATGTGTTTAAGCTGTTCTCGCCGCCGGTTAGCGCGATAGCACAACCTATTGAGGCAATTGCAGATAGCGTGATAACTGTATTGTTAAACAAATTAAATACCTCATCCCAGCATATCAGTTCTCAATCCATCATCCTGAAAACTGATTTTAATATCAGAGGGTCGTCAAAAAAAGCGGATAAAGCCTAATTCAACCACCCTACAGTTTAATTATTGTATGCCCTTACTTGTAACTTATATCCTTTAGTTAGTAATTTAGGATCTATTTCTACTTCAACCGTTCTTGCTTCACCTTGCATTAGCGAAAAATAACTATCGTTATAAAGAGCCGGTAAAAGTTGTTTTCCCGTTGCATCAACTAATTGCGCCCTGATACCAAAAGCAGCTGTAGTTTTAGATTTATTGACGATGCTGTACTTAAGCAGTTTGTTAATACCGTTTTTGGCGATATATATTTTAGCATTGCTTTGAAC
>NZ_JAQBOI010000053.1 GCF_028288105.1 Mucilaginibacter sp.
GAAAAGGTAAAGAAGGTTGTTAAGCCAGATCCTAACCAATATGTACCCGGCGAAGCTTTCCACGAGAAAAAACCGGAAAATTCAAAAACCTACAATTACAGTTCGGGCACCAAAGCCAAAATGAACATGAAGAAAAAGCACGGTTAAGGTTTGAAGCAGGGTTGCAAGAGTTAAATATTTTTGAGGCGACAGGTAACTCCCCTGGAGTTAAAACTCGTTTATTTAGTATTCTATAAACAGGTAGTTCCTACGGAACTGCTTGTTGAGAAATGTCCCGTAGGGACACCCTGTTTATAGTATTGGCATTAACCCGTGCCTTAGCTCCATCGGAGCTTCCTTAAAAACCTGTTGCTTTCCTTATACGTTATAAGAGTAGACATTGATTGTTGGTGACAACACCAACAGTGGCTAACAGGCCAATTTAACTCCCTCCCCATGAGAGGAGTGTGTTTGATGGTGTAGTGGCAGGAAGGGGTTTAGCATCTTTCCAATATCGCCTTATTAAATCACTCCCTGCGCCTCCCCTGTTGGGAGAGAATCTCACAACATTACTTTTCCGCCATTACTTAAATTGAACCTTTCCTATTGATTATCAATGAGGACTCCACAGGTTGTACAAACGCCTTTCAAATTGTCTCAAAACTGTGTATTTTTTTGATCAAATAACGATTGTAAAAATTTGATAATTAAGGATTTAAATCATTAATTTTAATGTAATAAATATGTTACAAACATTTAAATCCTAAAATCATGAAAAAGCTCTTTTTGTTTCTTTTTCTGTCCGTGCCATTTGTGGCAATGAGTCAGGCAAACGGCGGTTATACTGCCAGCTATTCGTCAAAGTTTACTATTGCCAGTCCAACGTATTCAGATAAAATTTTGACGCTTTGGAAAGACTTTGAAAATAATACATTGGATTCGCACGCGGATTTCTTAGCAGACACGGTGACCATGATGCTTTCAAACGGGGCTGTAGTAAAGGGTAAGGCAGAGAATTTAAAGAGTGCAAAGGAGTATAGAAGCTCCATGCAAAACTATAAGGTGAAATTACATGCCTGGCTGAGTTTAAAAAGTGACAAGAATGAAAACATTGTTTGTGTTTGGGGATCTGAAGAATATACTGATAAAACCGGGAAACAGGTTAAAACAGGCACACATGAAGTATGGGTATTTAATAAGGAGGGAAAAGTGGGTTTAATGATGCAATTCGCGAGTGTAGAGGGCAGTATGTGATAGTTTATGATATGATATTTAAAGGCTGCCTCAGGCGGCCTTTTTTGTGCGAAATTATCCCTCAATTTCTTTATAAAACTCGATGTATAGGTTTTCCACCTTTTTTCGTGCCCATGGGGTTTTACGCAAAAACTTAAGACTGGAACCAACACTGGGATTATCCATAAAGCAGTTGATACGGATACGATAACCCATCTCTCCCCAACCCAAATGGGCTACCAGGGCATTCAGGATAGCTTCTAAGGTTTTGCCGTGCAGGGGGTCATTTGATTTTTGATCCATGGGGACAAAAGTAGGATTTCTTTTTTACCACAGAGAGCACTGAGAGAATCTCTGTTCACTCTGTGGTAAATATAATTATTTGCTCAATTGGACCAGTTCCAATGCTTTTACGGTATCATTATACAACTGGTCGTACAGGCGTTTATCCAATACATTACGGCTCACCAATTTGCTGCCCATGCCCACAGCACATACCCCAGACCTGAACCATTCCGCGATGTTACCAGCCTCTATCTCTACCCCGCCGGTTGGTATGAATAATTGCCCCGGAAATAGCTCCCTGATAGAGGATATAAACGCCGGACCAACAATGTTGGCCGGAAATATCTTTATCAACCGCGCTTTATGCTGTTGGGCAACATGAATCTCAGTTGGGGTCATACAACCGGGGATCCAAAGCTTACCATGATTACCGGCTACCCGGGCAACCTCGCTATCTATTATAGGCGATACAATGAAATCTGCCCCGGCTTCAACGAAAGCCTCTGCCTCTAAACCGGTTTTTATGGTGCCGATACCTAAATGCATATCCGGCATTTCGGCCTTTACAGCTTTTTTAATGCTATAAAAATTGCTTAGCGCTTCCTTGCCCCTGTTTGTATATTCCAACACCCTAACACCTGCCCGGTACATTGTGCGTATCACCTCCAGGCTCACGTCGGCATCTTCATAGAAGAATAAAGGCAGCATGCCTTGCGATAAAATGGTATCTAAAACTATCTCTTTATTATTCATACTTTATCGCTTTAATAATTTCGTCAACGGTATTTGTGGTAGCATCACTGGTAATAAATAGTTTCTGGAATGCCGCGGCTGTTGCAAATTCAAGTGTTTGCTGCGCAGATTGATTATTGTAGAAGCCATATATAAGCCCGGCCATAAAACAATCGCCGGTACCAACTTTATCAACTTTCTGCCGGGTGTTATATTCATGCGAGCTGTAAAACCCGCCATTGGTGTATAAACTGGTGTAGTAATCAATATCATCCCATTCGTCAAAACGGAAAGTATTGGCTACGGCTTTGCATTTTGGATATTGCTCTGCTATTCGTTTTGACGACGACAGAGCTTCTTTCAGGTAAATACTCTTTTGCCCCGATTCATGAATGTCGCCCAAAACCTCAATACCTAACATTTTTTCGGCTGCCCAAATATTACCCATTATCACGTCACAGTACTTTACCAATCCGGGCATAACCTCTTGTGGTTCTTTGCCGTACTGCCATAACTTAGAGCGATAATTTAAATCAACTGATATCGTGATACCTTTGCTTGAAGCCGCTTGTAAAGCTTCCAGGCATACATCCGCTACCTGCTGATTAATAGCCGGACAAATAGCGCTAAAATGAAACCAGGTTACCCCATCCAACACTTTGTCCCAGTCGATCATACCGGGTTGCAGATCGGCAAAGGCCGAATTTGCACGGTCATAAATGAGGGCATCATGCTTTAGGTCTTTCCCTTTGGTAAGGAAGTAAAGGCCTAACCTGTTTCCATGATAGTGTACAGGCGAAGTGTCTATATTCTTTTTGTTAAGATAACTGATGATCTGCTCTGAAAGACCGTTCTTTGGCAGAGCGGTAAAGTATTTAGATGGCACATCCCATAAAGCCAGGGCTGTTGCCACGTTGAGTTCGGCACCACCTACGTAAAATGGCAGTATACTATTGTCCAGCCAATTACCGTCGGCATCCGGACTGATCCTTAACAGCAACTCGCCGAGTGATAGTACCGCGCCGCCTTTAAAGTTTTTTGACAATAAACCGCTCATAGTATTAAGGATGTTTTTCTTAGATAAGTTGGCTGAAATTATATAATTCATTTGTATATCCGTCCAAAAAAATGAAAATTGGATGGTTTGGCAAACAAAAAAGCCCGTAAACACAGTTTACGGGCTTCGTATATTCAAGTGCCTTTCAGTTTATTTCACTACCAGCACGCCATCGGCCATAATAGAAATATCTTTCTTAGGCTCCTTTATCATAGCTATTTCTTCTTTGCTTTTACCTGCATCAGCGGCGTAATGTTTCAAACGCTCAACCGATGTTTCTTTCACTTTAGCTTTACCATCAATCACTACGGTTTTACCCACGATGTTTTGCGGCATAAAGTATTCGTAGTTGGTAAATTGCACCATGATTGGTGCGCCGTTAGCTTGCGAAAGCTTCATGAAGCAACCTTTCTTTTTGCAAACCTCAACTACAGTACCGGTAACTTTACCAGTATAAACGCTATCGGCACTTAAGGTCTTGTTTAACACTTCGGTATTTACAGCATTATCCGCAGTAACGGTTTTACCATATGTTACACCGGCATCTGCTGGTTTAATAGTGCTTTGTGCAAATGTGATGGCACTAAGGCCAAGGCAAATTGCAAGTAGGGTAATTCTTTTCATATCAGGATTTTTTAGGATGATCGTTCACAAAAATAACACATTATTTTAATTATATCTTAGTGCTTTTATATGTGCTTTTTTTGCATACCTGTTGGTATGTTGTACAGCTTTATACTGATTACGGTAAAATGCATTTGAAATGCAGTTCGTTTTATTCGGCAAAAATTAACTTGTATTATTACTTCATGTAAATTATTAAAACGCCTGATTAAAAATTAGTTAAGTGTTTTACAGTTATTGATTTTCGTTATAGTTAATACTGTTTTAAGTCATTTTTTGGGTAAAACCACGGCTATTCACGGGTAATTCGAGTAAATATTTTTCAGGGAATATCAGTCACTTCCAATGCAGCAGTTGTGCCTGGGCATATAGTAACCAACAGGATTATGTGCCCGGTTCAAACAGCTAAACCAAGCTCCTACCCCTTCCTTTTTAGAAGAAGAAATTGCTCACATTAGCACTTCTTAAACCTGCTTTAACCTATCATTCGGAATGTTAGATTGATGCGCTCTTTCATCGCCTTAACAGATTTGGGCACCTGGTGCTCCCAGTTATGTTGTAGGTCGCCTTTCATGATCAATAGTGAGCCGTTCTCCAGTTCAACTGAGTACTTTAGTTTATGGTCTTGCTTGTGCCTTACATCAAAGCGGCGTACCTGCCCAAAGCTTACCGAGGCTATTATAGGGTTTATTCCCAGCTCAGGCTCATCATCTGCATGCCAGGCAACAGAATCATTGCCGTTCCTGTAATCGTTAAGCAGAACGCTGTTAAACGCTAATCCGGCAGCTTGTTCAATTTTTTGTTTGATGAAGAGCAGTTCTGGGGTCCACGGCAATGGGTGGTACTTATTGCCACTAAAGGCGTAGGTTTTGCTATTATCGCCATACCATGCGGTTAAACGGGGTGTATTTAACAATTTGCCATACATCTGGATAGTTTCCTGTTTCCATGCTATGGTTGCCTTTAGCTTTTGCATCAGGCCGGCGCTTTCATCACGCGTAAAAAAGTTGGGCCGGTAGTCCATCAGTTCAAGGGGGAGTTTTAAACCTTGCCCGCCATCAAAAAAGCTCAGTTGTTCCATCAGTATCTTTTAACAAGTTTTCGGCACGAATAGTGTTGTAATTTATCAAATATTAAAGGTTATGAGTTCGGCATTTGTAAAAGAAGGTGAAAACCAATGGTTGCACGAGATAGGCCCATCTATGAACGCTTTGCTGGTTTACTTGCAACGTGAAAACGGTGGACTAAGGATATACGAGCGGAAGAATTATTATAATGCCACAGAAGGCCGCGACGTTTACCAGATGAGCGATGGCCTTAGCTATGCCAAAAATGACGAGGGTAAATGGTATATTGTATGGGATTAACTGTTAAATAAAGTTAAACAACGATCATAAATTACCTGTTATAATTTTTTTGAGTTATCGTTGTATTACCTAATACACACACCATGAAAATTATTCGTTTGTTGTTCATAGCAATTTTGTGCCTCGTAATTTTTGCCTGCAACACTTCATCGCAAAAGAATAAACAAGCAGGTTCAACTTCAAAAGTCAGTTTGGTTAGCAATGGCGTCCGTATTGATTATACCGATACTGGCAAAGGCGATACTACCCTCCTGTTTGTTCACGGCTGGTGTATTAATAAAACTTACTGGGCCGACCAGGTGGCCTACTTTGGTAAGAGGTACAGGGTAGTTACTATAGACCTGCCCGGCTTTGGGAAATCTGGTAAGAACAGGACCAAATGGAACACCGCCACCTTTGGCCAGGACATTAAGAACGTGATAAACCAGTTAGGACTAAAGAATGTAATATTAGTAGGCCACTCAATGGCCGGTAATATTGTTTTGCAAGGAGCCGTTGACGCACCCGAAAATGTATTAGCGCTGGTTGGGGTAGATAACTTTAAGTCGGTTGGGGTAGCTTGGACTGATAGCGTAAACGCAATGAAAGAATATGCCGAAGCTATGGCGGCAATGAAGAAGAACTTTAAAGCCGTTGCTTTTGATTGGTTTAATAAAGGCTTATTTTACAAAACTACCAGTAAGGCCCTCAGGGAACGCATACTAAATGATGTAGCTCATTCCGACTCTACCGTTGCCATTGCGTGCCAGGAATGGGATAATTTTAACGATGCCGCCCAACTATTAAAAGCTAAAAAGAAACTTTACCTCATCAACAGCGACTATCAGCCAACCGATACCACGGGCTTAGTAGCCAAGAAAATCCCTTATAAGTTACTGGAGATACATGCCACAGGCCATTTCCCGATGGTAGAAAAGCCGGCGGAGTTTAACAAGCTGTTAGATAATGTTATTGCTGATATTGAACATTATTAAGTTCAGTGGCTACCAACGATGGGTTCTTTTTTATAGCAAACACAAAAGTGGTGCCCTCCCCTAATTTTGATTCGGCGTAAATATTACCCTGTAGTTTATCTATTAACAGCTTAACGGTGTATAACCCAAGCCCGTTCCCTTTTTTGTTAAAGCGGTCGGTAGTATTTAGCGTAACGTCTTTCTCAAATATCTTTTCCAGATTAGCATATGCAATACCCACCCCATTATCGATTATTTTAAAGCTGTAACGGTCATCTTCTTCCCTAAAAAGTATATTAATACTCCCTTGTGGTTTATCGTTATACCTAACAGCATTTGTAAACAGGTTGATAAATATCTGTTCAAGCACTACTGCCGAACATACCACCGTATGCTCTATTTTAGGCAGGGTAACCGTAATATTATGCGGCATATCAAGCAAATTCACCACATTTTTAAGCAGCTTATTTAAATCTAAACATTGCTGGTTAGATAATAATAAAGCGGGGGTGTTAGAGTATGCCATCATTTCATCAACCAGGGTAAGCAGCCTTTTTGATGAGTTGATGGTTAGGGCAACAAGATTGCAACTTTTTTGATCGCCGGTATTTTTCAGGCGTATTTGCAGTGCCTGCGATGTAAGTAAAATACTGCTTAACGGGTTTTTAATATCGTGGGCGGCTGTAGTCGCAAATTTTTTGATGAAGGTATTGGTTTCTAATAACTCCTGATTAGCTTTTTCTAACAGCACCAATTTCTTGCGCAGTTCCATTTGGGCTAATACCTGCCGGGCCAGTATTTTAAGTGATCTTGTCTGTTCATCGGTAAGTTCTTTAGGCTTCACGTCTAATACACATAACGAGCCTAAAGCAAAACCTTCTTCGGTAATTAACGGCACACCAGCGTAAAAAACAACATTAGGATCGCCGGTTACCAGCGGGTTTGATGCAAAACGATCGTCCTCACGAAGATCGTTCACTACCATTATGTCGGTTGTTTCTACAATTGTATATGCGCAAAAGGAATGCTCTTTTGGCGTTTCTGAAACATCGGAGCCAACAATAGCTTTAAACCACTGCCTTTTATCATCTAACAGGCTAATAAGGGCAACGGGAGTTTGGCAAATTTGGGATGCAAGTAGGGTTAGCTCCTCAAAATCATCTTCTGGGGCTGTATCTAAAAGATTATACGAAGCTAACGCAAGTAGGCGCTCACTTTCGTTTTCCGGGATCGGAAAGTAAAAAGAATTCAATAGTAACTAATTAGATTATAAATATACACATTCTGGCCGATACTATCGCTGTCAGCTTCCTGCATTATTATCGTTATAACGGCAAGGCGAACCAAAAATTACTGCCTTTATCCACTTCTTACTTACGTATTTTCAGATAATTTAGATGATCTATAAACTTATTAAAGCTTTAGTTTAATACCACCATTTACAACAAACCCATCTAACGGGGCATAAATATCCCTAAAAGTTGGGTTGCTAATGCTGCCGGTGTAAATAGTATCAAAGCGGGTTTGGCGGGTATCGGTAAGGTTTTCAAAGTTGATGAACACCGAAAAACGCTTCCATAGTTTCTCTGCCATTAAGCCGGTTGTCAAGTAAGCTTTACCCGTAGCGCCGTCGTTTAATTTTTGCGGACTAAAATAATAAGCCTCCGCGCCAATCTTCCATTGATCTTCTATCTCGTACATCAGCACATTATTTAGCCGGTGTTTTGATACCAGGGTGTAGTTACTTATTACATTACCGATATGCTGCTTTACATCGGCCAGTGTATAACCCACAAACAACTTAAAATCGCCATAAGTTATTTTAATGTTTGTTTCTATGCCTTTGGTGTTAAGGTCGCCCGGTGGCTGCTGATATTGCAAGTTACCGTTGGGTAACTGGGTAAGCAGTATAGGGTGCTCTATACGGGTATAAAAGAATAGCTGGTTGATACTAAAGCTCCCCTTATCATCAAATATAGCCGTACGATAATTAATATCGTAGTTAGCGCCGTATGAGCGCTCGGCACGGGTATTGGCTACATCTATAGGGAACACATTTCTAAATTGGATACGTTCTGCATCCTCTGTAAATACATTTGGCCCTTTATAGCCCAGGCCACCACCCAGGCGGGTAGAAAAATGCGAATTTATCTTCCACAAGCCAGATAACCTTGGCAGGAACATAAAACCATACTGATTGTGATAATCGCCCCTTATGCCGCTCTCCAGCGTAAAAGCATTGCTTACATTCCAGGTGTTTTGTATAAACGCGCCTATGGTGTTGTTTTGGTAACTGCGTAAAGGGAAACTGCTGTTCCTGTTCTCGTGGAAATTATCCGTCAGGAAGTTTAACCCGGCAACCCAATCAGATGTATTAGTATTGCGAATGTAATTTGCCTCGGTATACGTAGAGATCTGTTCGCCCGAAAAACGATAGTTGGGTAGGTTTATGGTTCGATCATAAAAACTAACACTGTTTTTAAAGATCAGCTTTTCGGCGCTATTTAGCTTATGTACCAGTTCGGCCTGGCTGCTGTAACGGCCGGTTTTGTTCTCTTCAAAGTACGAATGCAGGGCGTCGCCATCACCTTCAATATAATGCAGATCGCCCCCTATCCTGTTTTCGACTGTGGCATTAATACCGGCGGTTAGGGTGGTATTATCATTAAAATAGAAAAATAGTTTTGGGTTAATGGTAAAGCGGTTATACTTGGGTATAGCAGTCAGGTCGATATCAGAGGGGTCATAAGCCGAGCCGTGGTTATAAGCCGCATAAATGGTGGTTCCTATTTTACTGAACTTTTGCGCGTAAAATATGCTTGCATCCAATCCCCGGGCAGATGTGCCATTGAGCAACAAATTTAATTGCCGCTCATTTGTCGGGGTTTTTGATACTAAATTCACCAACCCAGCTATTGCACCGCCGCCATACAAGGTGGATGAAGAACCCTTTATTACCTCCACCTGTTTCAGATCAAGCGGGGCAACCTGTAACAGCCCCAGCCCCCCCGAAAAACCCGAGTACAACGGAAAGCCATCGCGGATGATCTGCGTGTATTTACCATCGAGCCCCTGGATACGGATACTGGAGTTACCGCTGGTTGCTGATGTTTGCTGGGTTTGTATGCCCGTGCTTTCGGCCAGTACCATACGGATATCGCCGGGTTTCATATTGCTTTTCTCGTCCAACTCCTCGCCCGATATTACCTCAACCCGTGTTGGGATATTGGCAATGGTACGGCTGCTACGTGTTGCAGATACCACAACTTCGTTCAGTTCATTATCTTCTTTCTGCAGCAATATTTGCATGGACTGCAACTGTGTAAGCGGAAAAGTGATGGTATCCTGCCTGCTGATATAACCTATGTAGCGAAATATAATTATTTGTTTGCCATTGGGCAGGTTCTTTAATATGACCAGTCCGGAAGTATCAGATGTAGCGGCTGTTGTTGAGCCTTGCAATGCAGCCGTAGCACCATTAAGCGGCTGGTTTGTTACGGCATCTTTAAGTACAGCCGTAAATGTATTTTGAGAATAGGCTATAGCGGTATAAAGCAGCGCTATAAAAAGCACAGTAAGTTTTTTCATTTTTTAGAATTAGAATTAATACTGGAACGGGCCTGTGATGGCCATAAATGTGTATTAACCTATTTGAGGCGGCTGCCAGATGAAAAGTGAGATCTCCTTAATATCGGGCTGCTGATAAGGAGGATAGATCTGCCTGGTTTTAACAAGACTTAATAATAAACTTGCTGTTACTGTTTTTGAAATAGTAAAGCCCGCGCATGTTCCACATGAAAAGAATGGCGAGCAGCCTGTGCAATCCTTTGCTTTGCTTGTATCTGCATGCTCTGTTTTTACCACGGCATCGCAATCACTATCTGTACAGCAGGGCTTAACAGATAACACAACAACAATGAAAGAAAAAATGATACAAAGCAGTTTCACGAAGCAAAAGTATCAATTAAAACATATACAGTACACTATATTTAAATTTCTTCACATTAAATCTGTACTCCTCATTTGTTTAAAACTTATTTAAACTAATTCTAAATAATATTTGGAATTTCAATTTGCGTGTCTATTTTTGCGCCTAATTGGAATTAATCTAAATAACAATGCTGAAATACTTACACAATTACCTTTTAAAATTCCCTTTAGTAATGCTTTTAATGCTTGTAAGCATTACTTCAATTAAAGCAAATAATGATGATGACAGCAAAAACGGTAAAATTACCGGTCACGTAAAAACCAGCGATGGCCAACCCGCTATATTTGTTAACGTAGGTATTGTTGGTTTAAATAAGGGAACCACCACCATAGACGATGGTTCTTTTATAATAGGCAACGTAAAGCCGGGCACCTATACTTTAAAAATATCTTATGCAGGCGCGCTAACCGAACAGAAAACGGTTACTGTTACTGAAGGCCAAACCACTAATGTTGAGTTTGTACTTTCAGAAAACTCAACCCAGTTAAATGAGGTTGTTGTATCATCAACCAAAACCATTAACCGGAAAAACCTTAGCATAGGCAAAATGAACATTGCTCCTATTGATCTGCCGCTAAGCGTTACCGTAATTGGTCGCGATGTGCTGGATCAGCAGCAATCGTTACGTTTAAGCGATGTTATAAAAAACGCGAACGGCATTTACCTGTATAGCGCCCGTGGTAACACACAAGAAACTTTTGGTGCACGGGGCTACAATTTTTCGAGCACTAACATGTTTAAAAATGGCTTCAGGGTAAACTCAGGTGCCACCCCGGAGATAAGCTCTCTGGAGCGTGTTGAGATCTTAAAAGGCAGTGCAGCACTGCTTTACGGAAACGTTGCACCAGGCGGCATTTTAAACATGGTTACTAAGAAACCAATATTTGCACAAGGCGGCCAGGTAAGCATGACCTATGGCAACTACGACCTTTACAAACCTGCCTTTGATGTTTATGGCCCTATATCATCCAAGTTAGCCTACCGCTTAAACGGAACCTATGAAAAAGCAAACAGCTACCGCGATAATGTGAAATCGGAAAGGTTTTACGTTAACCCATCGTTACTATACAAGATCAGCGATAAAACAAACATAGTAGTTGAAGGCGATTACCTTAATTATGACTTCACACCAGATTTTGGTATAGGGCAAACAAACAACATTATTGCCAATGTACCGCGTAGCAGGTACCTAAGCCCGTTATGGTCTGTAGGTAAAACAAAACAAACTACTGCAACAGCTACTATTAACCACCAGATAAATAGCCTTTGGCAATTAAGCGGAGGTTTCTCCTACCAAAGATTTGACCGCCAGTACCAAACCACAGAGCGTGTACAGCCGGATGCAGTTGGTGACTGGTCGCGCCCTTTAAACCGCGCTAAAACACTTGAAGATTATTATACAGCGCAATTTAACGTAACCGGTCAGTTTAATACCGGCGTTATTAAACACAATATTTTAGTTGGGCTTGATGCCGATAGATATAATAGCACCAATAACACTTATGTTGCAGCAATAAAAGATGGTAAGCTCGACTCAAAAGGCGTATCAAGCTACATTGATCAGAATGGTAATATTCAATCAGCGACTTACGATAAGATCAACATATTTGATCTGAACAAATATCAGCAGCGCTTAGATATGCCTGTAATGAATGCTATTTACAGTGTACTAACACCAACTAACCGTTTTGGAGTTTATTTTAACGACCTGATCAGTTTATCAGAAAAAGTAAAAGTTTTAGCGGGTATCCGTTGGTCTTACCAGTACATATCCCCTACCAATGTTACCGGGTATTATACACCAGACCTAACCCCAGCTTTTGCTAAAGGTAAGGAAGACAAGGCATTTTCGCCACGGGTAGGTATCGTTTACAAACCAATTGCCAATACCGCTCTTTTTGCCAGCTACTCAAATTCGTTTATAACCAATACCGGTACCGATGTTAATAACAACCCGCTTGACCCATCATTAGTTGACCAGTTTGAAGCAGGTGTAAAAAATGATTTCCTTAATGGTAACCTATCTGTAAATGTTACCGCATACCGTATAATAAATAACAATCTTGCACAAACAGCTCCTTTTGGCCCGGATGGGGTAACGCCTAATACTAATGCAACCCTAAAGGCATTGGTAGGCGAAACCAGAAGCGAGGGTGTGGAATTGGATATAGCAGGTCACCCTTTCCAGGGATTGGATGTGTTAGCCGGTTACAGCTACATAAACGCGCGTTATACCAATACGCCAAAATCTCCGGGCAACTTTTTACCGGGTCAGCCTTTACTTAATGTGCCTAAGCACACCGCCAACGCGAGTATCTTCTACAATTTTTACGATGGCAGCCTTAAAGGCTTTAAGGTTGGTGCATCAGTTTATTACCTGGGCAACCGTACCGCAGGCTTCGCCAATGTGTACCCGGCTACAAATCCGGCTCCGGGCCAGCCACAGCCCGCCTCAAGACTACTTGCCGTACCAGATTTTACTACTGTTGATGCATCTGTGGGTTATACCTACAAAAAGATCTCCATTATTGGTAAGATCTCAAACATTGGCAATGTGCTAAACTGGAATGTGCACGAAAACTATAGTGTTAACCCTATCCCGCCAAGGCAGTTCTTAACTACCCTTAGCTATAGGTTTTAATATACAGGGATATATAATACCATAAAACAAACCGGGCTTGCAAAACAAGCCCGGTTTCATAATAAATAAGAGATATGAAAGTATTTTTCCGCACTATTCACCTTTATTTGAGCCTTGCAGCCGGCATAGTTATTTTTGGTTCGTGCCTTACAGGCACTGTGCTGGTGTTTGAGAAAGAGATAGACCATGCCCTCCACCCGGAAAGATACTACGTAAAACCCCAGGCCGCCCGGCTTCCTTTATCACAATTAAAAGCTATGGCTTTAAAGCAAATGCCTAAAGCTAAGCCAGCCTCTATAATGGTGTATAATGATGCGGAACGTACTGTTGAATTTGGTGTTATAGTCCCCGAAAAGAAAGGAAAAGGCAACAAGGAAAAACAAACTGCGAAACCCGAAGAAAATAAAAAAGGCCGTGGTGGCGATATCAAAGATAAAAAGCCTAAAGAAGCGGAAAGGGCAAACCTGATCTTGTTTATTAACCCCTATAACGGGGAGGTTGTTGGGCAGTATAGCCGCAGGCAATCGTTCTTATTCAGTGTAGAAATGTACCACCGCTTTTTGCTGGCAGGTAAGGACAGCGCCGGGGATCTGATAGTTGGTATCGCTACCCTTTTGTTTCTGTTTATACTTATAACAGGCGTAATATTATGGTGGCCAAAAACTAAAAATATAATGCGGCAGCGCCTCAAAATAAAATGGGGTGGCAGCACTAAACGCTTAACGCATGATCTGCACCTGGTTACCGGTTTCTACACATCGGTTTTCCTGATCGTTACCGTAACTACCGGGCTGATCATGTCTTTTAAATGGGCTAATAAAGCGTTATATGCCGTAACAGGTTCGGCCATACAAATTGAGCAACCCAAACCTCCAAGATCGGTTTACCAGGCAGGTGTTAAACCCTTAAGTATTGATGAAGCTTTAAAGGGCTTATCGGGCAAAATAAACACAGCCAATTTTTACACTATCCGCACCCCGAAAGATTCGACCGGTACATTCAGCGTAAATATTTTGCCACAGGGTGCTATCGAAAGTACAGCCGATACCTATTTTATTGATCAGTATAGCGGCAGGCTGGCAGGTTCGCAGCTTTTTGCTGATAAAAGCCTGGGTCAGCGGGCAAGGGCTTTAGTAAAGCCTATACACACAGGGGCTGTTTACGGTTTGCCAACCAAGATAATTAGCTTTATTGTATGTTTACTTTCGCTTATTTTCCCGGTTACAGGGGTTATGATGTGGCTTAACCGTATCAAAAAGAAAAAACCGGATGCTAAACGGTTAGTGAGGCATAAGCATGTATTACAAGCTTAAATAGCGAGTGCCGGGGCTTCCTGCAGCAATTCTGTATAGCTAAAAAAGTTGCGGAGCGGCAAACTGGTATTGTAACGTATTTTTACACGCAATGCTTTTAGGCCCGATACACTCTGCAGGTCTTCTACTTCCAGCATCTCGATCTCATCATCCAGCATTTTTTTTGATTGCAGGAAACGGATGTAATTCTTGTACTCTACCTCTTCCTCGTGGTTGGTATAAACAATGGTGATCTTGCCTGGTGCGGTTAAACGCTCGGTTGTACCTTTAACAAAGGCTTTGTCGATACGTTTTTTGACTATCTCGAAACGGGCGTTATAAGTACCATCAACATCAAAACGTTTCTCATCCATCCTAAAGCGGATAGAGATTGGCAAGCTGAACGCCAGTATCAACGAAGTAACATCAAGTGGATATGGCAGGGTGGTTTTCAGGAAATGGTGTTCCAGTTCCATCTCGCATAATACCTGTAATTGCCATAAGCGCAGGTTATATAAATAGGTAACATCAAATTTCTTTGCCGGTGCTATGGTGGCGCCTATATATAGGTTATGCTCGATACCATCGGTTTTAAAGCGCTCGTAATAATGCGGGAACACGGCTTGGGCCTGCGTTTGGGCACGATCAAGCAGCAAGGCCATTTTCTCGTTTATCAAGGCAACCGTTGTTTCATATTTGCGGCGGTTATGATGAAAATCGCCGCCTTTATCAGCATTTTCAAAATACTTATCAATTGCGGCTTTATAGGTTTCAGAAAAGCCATCTGTGACCCTTAATAAAGGATGGATATGCATTTCTAAATAACCCTGAATGTGCTGCTCGGTATCTGCGCGAAGCGGGCCCTGTACATCCATTACTAACTCCTGTAGGTTACGTACGTTTTGCTCAATGTTACTATCGTTTTTTGAGAGCTGTAATTGTTCTAGTAACGGTATAAGTGTAGTTAATTGGTTTTGCAGATCTAATTGAACGCTGTGGTTACGGGTATCTGATGAGCCTTTTATATCTATCTGCCCATAAAGCGGGTATACGTCTGTAAAGGTCACCTCTTTTAAGGCATAATCCTTTTTCAGCCCGCGATATTTTATGAATTTAACAGCTTCTTTTTTAAACTTCCAATAAACGCTTGGGTGTATAGTGGTGTATTCGTTTTGGATAAGCGCCTGTATCTGGTTTTGCATGTAGCTGTACTGCCTGTCAATAGTATCAGTAATGTAAGGCATTACTATTTCCAGTTGATTGGCATTAATACTATTCAGCTCGCCTACACGATTGGATACCAGCTCAATTATCCCCAATAAATGACCGTTCTTAAGCACCGGTGCCAATATAAGGCTTCCTATACCCTGTTCTAAAAACCGTTTCGCCATTGTGTTACCCGGGTCCTTCAGCAAAAATTTAGCAACATCAGATACTGTAAAGTACACACGCTCTTCAACCAGCTTTGATAATGAAGTTCCACAAAGTGTATCAAAGCATTGCTCTTCTACATCGTGCGGTACCAGATAACTTTTAAGATTAGGGTTAAAAGTGGCGATACTAAACGTATTCTCTACATCATTAAATGAAGTAAAACCAATATCCAGATCGGGAATTTTGTATATCGAACGAAATACTTCTAAAATATTATTTTTTAAATTACTGCCATAAGTTGCACCTAACAATGTCCCTTTCAAAGCCGAAACGGCGTTTTCAACCGTAGCATCAAAAAGGTTTAGTATGGCAAAGCCTTTCAGTATCCAGCTATCTTTAGGGAAATACTTTTTCCACAAAGCAAGGTCATCATAATTATCACGTAACAGCTCTATGTCTTCAGCAGTAATTATTGGTGCATTTGGTGCCGGTACCAGATCCATAAAATCTGCATTGTATAAAATGCGATAATGTTTCATTATACCTTTAGCATCGGGAATATCATAAAACCACGACCTGGAGAAATTAAAGTTTGTGCCGTAAAATTCATTCAGGATGATACAGCAGCTATTAACATAGATCTGGTGCTCGGTGAAATCTCTTATATTAATATCAAAGGCCGAACCAGCCTCGGCCAATATATTTTGCAGGCGCTGGCTCTGGTTAAAAAGCACATCCTGGAAAGGGACCGTTATGGCCTTTATCTCGTTAAGTGTAAGTACTTCGGGGAAAATATCTGCTGTTAACCGTTTAATGATATCAGCATGTTTCATTAACTGATCTGTATCGGTAATGCCTTCTCTAAGTTCGGGGTAAGGCTCAATTTCGTCCAAAATTTCTTGCGCCATGGCAGAACGCATACCGTTTTTCAAAGCGGCCTGCTTTTCCAAACGCTCTATCAGTACATGGAATGATATGCGTATCTGGAAGGGGCTATCTGCAAATGCTTTAAGATTCATGGGCTAATAGTGTTCATTACAACACCAATCAAATTCTGAAACAAATTTAAGTAATATATTAACTGATTAATACTATTAAAATATTCTTTATGACTTTACTACGAAGCAAACAATTGAACTTTACTTCTAAATGTCTGTTATCGTTTCAAAGGCTGTAATAATAAGGCAGTTCCGGTGCCCAGTAGTGCCCCGGCGGTTACATCTGTTGGGTAATGAACACCTAAATACATGCGCGAATAGCTAACAGACCCTGCCCATAAAAACGATGGCGCTATTACGTACCATTTGGGGTAAGCATTTGATAAAGCCATAGCTGTAGAAAATGAGCTGGCAGCATGGCCCGATGGAAATGATGTGCTGCTTGCCCTATAAACCGGTACTATATTTATATTTTGCACAAATGGCCTGGGGCGTTTAACCAAATGTTTTATCAACAGCATAAGCCCGTAAGAAACCGCTGTGCTGCTGGCAATATATAACGAGTTTTGACGCATTTGGCTGTCATTACTAATAATGCCCCCTACCAGTAACGCGGCAGGCACGCCAATATCACCATACATATTTGTGCGCGATAAAAACAACATCACATCTGTTTGTGGCGGTGTACGGCTTTCCTGCAGGTTGATTATTATTCTGTCATCAAACTGTTGAATTTGGGATTGAGCGACTGAGCTTGGAGCGCACGGCAGCATAGTAATTAGCTGAATAACAGCAAAAAACAACAGGAAGTATTTATTGCAGGCTAACTTCATGTATACGGGCTAAATATTTAATTTTATATTTATACCAAAGTAAATAATATTTACCGCCGAAAGGGTCAATCACAGGTAATAAATTGTTTGACCTGCATCTGCTTACATCTAAATATATATCATGAATTACCCCGAGTTACTTCGCCAGGTTAGGGAATATACATTAGCATACTATAAAGCACACGCTGATAGCAAGCTCATTTATCACGATAAACAGCATACCGAAGATATGGTAACCGCCGCCACACAAATTGGCAACCATTACCAACTTAGCGACCGCGATTTTTTTATTGTGCAAACAGCAGCATGGTTTCATGATCTGGGTTACATGATCGATATTCAGCATCACGAAGCCCAAAGCACCGTGTTGGCAGAAAACTTTTTGCGTAAACATAGTGTGGATGAGGCTGATATAGCTGATATAAAAGGTTGTATACTGGCAACCCAAATGCCGCAAAAGCCCATTACGCAGTTAGAAAAAATTGTTTGCGATGCCGATCTTTTCCATTTAGGCACAGACGATTTTTTTAAGAAAGACAAACAAATGTTAAAAGAATATAATGCCTTGAACCAT
The DNA here is from genome assembly GCF_028288105.1 of Mucilaginibacter sp. Lineage (GTDB taxonomy): Bacteria > Bacteroidota > Bacteroidia > Sphingobacteriales > Sphingobacteriaceae > Mucilaginibacter. Next base: position 17,874 of record NZ_JAQBOI010000053.1, read on the forward strand.
ACCGATATAGGAAAGTTGGAATGGCGCCGTAAAAGCATTAAATTTTTAGAAAGCCACCAGTATCATACCGATTATTGCCAGGTGTTATTAAATAGTGGCAAACAAGCTAACATCCAAACCTTAAAAAACAAAGTTGCTGCGGCCGAACAAAAGGCGGCTGAAAAACATACCGAAACCATGCAACAACCAGGAGAAGCCAAAATAACTGATACACTTAAGCCAGAAAAAGAGAAGATACTTAAGGTTGAGCGCCCGGATAAAGGTATCGAAACCATGTTCAGGATCAGCTCAAGTAACCATCAGCGCCTGAGCGATATGGCCGATAACAAAGCACATATTATGATAACGGTTAACTCCATTATCCTATCGGCGGTTATCAGTATATTGTTGCGTAAGCTTACCGAGTACGAATATTTAATTATCCCAACATTCATTCTGTTATCTATCAGCTTACTGGCCATGACGTTTTCTATCCTGGCTACCCGGCCGTCAATCCCCACAGGTATTTTCCAGCGATCTGACGTAGATGAAAAAAGGGTGAACCTGCTTTTTTTTGGTAACTTTTACAAAATGCCATTAGAGGATTATACTTATGGCATGGTAAAAATGATGGAGGATAAAGAGTTTTTATACGGCAGCCTCATAAAAGATGTGTATGCGCAGGGCGTAGTGTTAGGTAAAAAATACAGGTTACTACGCATAGGCTATAATATTTTCATGTACGGGTTAATAGCGTCTGTAATAGCATTCATCGTAGCTTCGGCAATATATAATAGGAAAGATTTCTAAGCATGCCGGATTTCAAATACTTTAACCGAGACATTAGCTGGCTCAGCTTTAACCACCGCGTGCTGGAGGAAGCCACCATTGCCACTGTACCCTTAATAGAACGGATACGTTTCCTTTCTATCTATTCCTCCAACCTTGATGAATTTTACAGGGTGCGCATGCCTGTACTTAGGGCCTTAAAAAACATAGGTGAAAAAAGCGAAACCATTGATGCCGATGAACAGGAGAATATTTTGCAGCAGGCTACCACTATGGTTTTGCAGCAGCAAGTACGTTTTGGCGAGATCTTAAGCACACAGCTTATCCCCCAATTAAAAGACAACGGCATAAGGCTTTTATATAACGGCGACTTGCCGCAAAGCCTCAAGGAAGAGATCTCGGATTATTTCCTGTCGGAAGTGCTGGCCTTTTTGCAGCCCGTGGCACTAAATGCCGATACCAACTTTTTTCCCGGCAATAACAAGCTTTATTTTATTATACAGTTACGCAATGGCGGCGATAAGGAAGAGTTGGTATTGTTAAATATCCCATCGGATGACTTGCCAAGGTTCTTTTCGACCAAATGTGATGGCGAGCAGTTCATTTGTTTTCTGGATGATATTATCCGTTTCAATCTCGATAAACTCTTCAAAAACGTAACTATCGATGGTTGTTACAGTATAAAAATAACCCGCGATGCCGAACTCGATCTGAAGGATGAATACCCGGGCGGATTATCTGACCAGATAGAACAGCAATTACAAAAGCGTGATAATGGCCTTGCCACCCGCTTTTTGCACCAGGCGGATATGCCACTGCGTACCTTACAACTGATCATCCAGCACTTTGGCCTTCAAAATGCCATCACAGTTGAGGGCGGCAGGTACCATAACCTTAAAGATTTAAATAGCTTACCGGTAAATACCCCTGCCCTGCTTTATGATAAATGGCCGGCCATTAATTTGCCTGTATCCGTTGATGAGCCCCTGACTGCTGTTATGGCTAAGCAGGATTTGCTGGTAAATACACCGTATCAATCTTACCATACCATTCTGCGTTTTTTTAACGAGGCGGCTAATAACCCCGATGTTGAAGAGATAAATGTTACGCTTTACCGTGTAGCAAGCGATTCTAAAATTGTGAACGCCCTTATCAGCGCGGCTAAAAATGGCAAACAGGTAAAGGTTGTGGTAGAGCTGAAGGCCCGTTTTGATGAAGCCAATAACCTGAAATGGGCTAAAAAGATGAAGAATGCCGGTGTACAGATCATTTATAGCGTTACTGCGCTAAAGGTGCACGCCAAAGTAGCGCTGGTTAAAACCCGCAAAGGCGACCGCATTACCTACTCGGGTTTGCTGGCTACCGGTAATTTTAACGAGGGCACAGCAAGGTTTTATACCGACCATATCCTGCTAACTACAAACCCTGAGATCCTGCGCGAGATAGAATTACTGTTCCTTTTCCTTGCCAAGCGCCAAAAGCCATCCGCAGAAAATCAGATAAAATTCAATCACCTGTTGGTTGCAGGTTTTAACCTGCAAGCCGAATTTTTAGCTTTAATAGACAGGGAAATAGCCTTTGCCAGGCAAGGGCAACCTGCTTCTATCATCATAAAAATGAATAACCTGGAAGAAAGGGTGATGATAAATAAGCTGTACGAGGCTTCGCAGGCCGGGGTTAAAATACAGCTTATCATTCGTGGTATTTGCTGTTTGATACCGGGCGTTAAAGGCATGAGCGAAAACATTAGCATTAAACGAATTATTGATCGTTATTTAGAACATGGGCGTGTGTTCATCTTCAATAATAATGGCAACCCCGAGGTATTTATGGGATCGGCAGATTGGATGAACCGAAATATCTACCATCGCATTGAAGTTTGTTTCCCGGTTTATGATAATGTTATTAAACAGCAGGTTACCCATTTGGTAAACCTTCAATTAAATGATAATGTACAAGCGGTAGAAATAAATTCACATTTAGATCAAGTAAAGGTAGAAACTAAAGGCGACGCGGTACAATCGCAAAAAGCCATCTATCAATATTTAAAAACTTTAAATAAATAAGCATGAAAGCAGCCGTGATATTTTCTCTGTTACTGATAGGCATGATAGGTTCTTCATGCAGTCAGAATAAAACCACGGGTAGCAAAAGCCCGGCGGGATACGATCTGAACAACCCGGTAAAATACCAGATGGGGACAGATCTGTTAGAAATATCGGGCATTGCTTTCAATAAAGGCGATAACAGCACCCTTTACGCCGAGCAGGACGAAGAAGGTAAGATCTTTTACTTCCGCCCGGGCGATGCAAAAGTGAACCAGGCAAAATTTGGCAAAACCGGCGATTACGAGGATGTGGCTATACTAAATGAGCAGGCTGTTATTTTGCGCAGCGATGGCAGCTTGTTTAGCTTCCCGCTAAGCGAAGTTAAGGCCGGGCAAATAAACAGCATTAAAGAATTTAAGAAAATTTTGCCTACCGGCGAATACGAAGGCCTGCATGCCGATGATGGCAAACTATATGCACTTTGCAAACAATGCGCAGGTGTAAACCACAACAAACAATGTAATGGCTATATCTTAAATTTAGCTGCCGATGGCAATATTACCCAAAGCGGTACTTTTACTATTGATGTACAAAAAATTGCTGCGTTAATTGGCAAGGCAAAAATGAAGTTCCATCCATCCGCGTTAGCAAAAAACCCGCTTACAAAGCAATGGTATGTACTTTCGTCGGTAAATAAAATGATCGTAGTGCTTGATGAACGCTGGAATG
>NZ_JAQBOI010000068.1 GCF_028288105.1 Mucilaginibacter sp.
CGGTTGCCCCTATTTCTTCTTTGGCTGATACATTGAAGAACCGCTTGCAAAGCCCTGAAATTACCGGGAACCTGGAGGGTGTTGATCTGGAAGATATTTCTCTGGGTATTGATACTATTAAACGCCGAAGCGAAGGCTTGCTTAAATTTACCGAAAGTTACCGCAGCCTTAACAAGATAACCAAACTTGATCTGAACAAGATATTGGTGCGTAATATGTTCGAGAACCTGGCCAGCCTGATGCGCCCAACGCTTGAGAAAAAGAATATTGAACTGGAGATTATTCTGCGCGACCCTGCATTGGGCATAGAAGCGGATATAAATCTTTTAGACCAGGTAATGATAAACCTGCTGGTGAATGCCATTGAAGCGGTTAAAGATAAGGACGAACCACGCATCACCCTATCGGCCGAAGTGCAAAACAACCGTACGCTTGTAAAAGTAATGGATAACGGCCTTGGTATGCCGCCCGAATTATTGGATAAAATATTTATCCCTTTCTTTAGTACCCGTAAAACAGGTAGCGGTATCGGCCTTAGTCTTTGTAAGCAGATAATGCTGCTGCATAAAGGAAATATTCAGGCACAATCTACAGAGGGCAAAGGCTCGGCGTTTATTTTACAGTTTACCAATAATTAATCACTATGATACACCAACTTAAGTTTGGGTTGTTACTTTTAGCAACAACATTATCCACACAAGTTTTCGGTCAAAACAAATCTGAAAAATATCTAAAGCCAGAACTGGTAGGGACATGGGAATTTTCAATACTGAAAGATCATGAGGGACATAAAATTGATACTATAATAACATCAATGGGCAAAGAATTAGTGGGTAATCCGATACGGATGTACCGTAGCGACGGTACCTACGCTATTAAATTCACTCCGCAAAATACAGATAATGGTCAATGGTATTTCGACAATAAAAACCAATCAATCATACAATTATTTTATTACAGCAAACCCTACAGTACCACTGCAAATTATCTTATATCATTAGGACACGCTAAAAAGGATGAGAATGGTGATTACTATGAAATAATTACTACTAAAGTCATCGAGCTAACCGAGAATAATTTAACAATTTTAGAACGGGAAGGACGACAGCGTACTTTTATCAGGAAGCAAAATTAAGGTTACATTTGACTATTGTTGACCTGAGCAAGTTGTACTAACAGTAGGCATCAATGCAATACAAAAACATATTCGCCATATCCGGCAGCCTGCGTGCAGGCTCATCAAATCATAATATCTTAAAACATATTGGCGGTTTGCTTCCTTTGGATGTAGCTTATCATATTTACGATGCACTGAGCTCCATCCCACCCTTTGACCCCGGGTTAGATAAAGATACGCCACCCGAACCTGTCAAAGCTCTAAGAAACGCCATTACTGCTGCAGATGCCATTATTATCTGCACCCCTGAATATGCCTTTGGTGTACCCGGTCAACTAAAAAATGCTTTAGACTGGCTGGTAAGCAGCAGTACTTTAGTAGATAAACCTGTAGTGCTTATAACAGCATCTTTAGGAGGAGAAACAGCTCATGCGGCCATGCAATTAATTTTAGGCGCACTATCCGCAAATATTGTAGACAGTCTGCTGATCCAGTTCATCCGTTCTAAAATGGATACGGATGGGAATGTAAAGGATGAAGGTACTATTGAAAGTTTAAAGCAAATAAAATATAAATTACATTCAATTAGTAACTAATTTAATTGGCGTAGCCGGTTTGTAAGGAATTGTGTAGCGTTCTTTACCAATTGTTTTAGTGATGATCTTCCCTGATTTAGCTATTAAGCTTTTTAATACTACCGAATCTACAATTGTAGGTCTTTTAAGCGAATCTGCAAATTCTTTATGTGTTACTTCATAAGAGGTTATTACATTTCCTTCAATTACAGAATACTTATCAAGCGGAATAATTGTTAAACTATCGCCTTGCTCAATTGGCCCTGGTTGCATACCTCCAAATAAATTAAAACCGTTTACGGGGTGATTATTTCCGTCTAACAATATCATGGTCAATGAGGTATAATCGTCTCACGTTATCATTACTAAAATTGGTTGTAATACCCCTATCTTGTCTTGCTTTGATATAAAATCGGCCTGCATATACTGTCCGATATAATTTACATCCTTTATATGAAATTCATTTAACAAAAAGGGGCAATGATCTTTTCTTTTTGCTGGCGTGTTAATGAAACAAAAACTACTTTATGTGTCGAATCAGCATATAACTTGTTCTCATCGCCATATTTGTGATTCTCCCACAAAGTATGCAAGTCTTGCAGATTTTTAAAGGCAAAGTTGTTATCAGTAAGAAAAGATGTATCATTTACTGGCACCGTAATTTTAGGTTTATCCTTGTCTGCTGGTTTAGGATTTGAACACGCAGATGTAAGAGCAATAAGCAGAAACAAATAAATTAAATTCCTCATGATATTTAAGTGAATAGGTAAATCTAAATTATCAATTTTATTTTGATGCGGCTCTGCCAATTTGGCAAACCGCAAGCTTTGGAACGGGCATTGATTAGGTGTATCCGTAAATCATTCAAATTTTCTAAACACATAAATACTATGCAAGAAAAAGGAACTATTTCGATACACACCGAAAACATTTTTCCCATAATTAAGAAGTTCTTATACTCTGATACCGAGATATTTCTGCGCGAATTGGTATCTAATTCGGTTGATGCTACACAAAAAATAAAACGTTTAGCTTCATTGGGTCAGTACAACGGCGACCTGGGCGACCTGCGTGTTGAAGTTGCCTTTGATGCAGACAAAAAGACCATCACCATATCTGATAATGGTTTGGGTATGACGGCCGAAGAAATAAAAAAATACATTAATCAGATAGCATTTTCGGGCGCTACCGAGTTTGTGGAGAAATTTAAGGAAGCTAAAGATGCCAACGAGATCATCGGTCGTTTTGGTTTAGGCTTTTACTCTGCATTTATGGTGGCCGATAAGGTTGAAATTGAAACTCTATCTTACCAGGATGGCGCAACGCCAGCTCATTGGATTTGCGATGGCAGCACTGAGTTTGAAATAAGCGAAGGCAGCCTGGAAGAACGCGGCACCGAAATCACCCTGCACATTAATGCAGAATCGGAAGAGTTTTTGAGCCAGAACCGTTTACAGGAAATACTGGATAAATACTGCAAATTCTTACCTGTGCCTATCAAATTTGGCACTACCACACAAGAGGAAGAAGATGGTGTTGATGAAGAAGGCAAACCAAAATACAAATCTATTGAGGTTGATAACATCATCAATGATACTAATCCTATCTGGACAAAAGCGCCAAATGAGCTCAAAGATGAGGATTATCTAAGATTCTATAAAGAACTGTATCCTTACTCTGAAGACCCATTATTCTGGATCCACCTTAATGTTGATTATCCGTTCAACCTTACCGGTGTATTATACTTCCCTAAACTGAAGAACGATTTTGAAGTTCAAAAAAACAAGATAAAATTATTCTCCCGCCAGGTATTTATTACCGAAGAGGTTAAAGATATTGTCCCTGAGTTTTTAATGCTGTTACATGGTATTATCGATTCACCGGATATCCCACTAAACGTATCACGTAGCTTTTTACAGGCCGATAGTAACGTTAAAAAGATAAACAGCTACATTACCAAGAAAGTAGCAGATAAGCTTGCCGAACTGTTTAAAAACGACCGCAAAGGCTTTGAAGAGAAATGGAACGACATTGGCCTGTTTGTAAAATACGGTATGGTGAGCGAAGATAAATTCTACGATAAGGCCAAAGATTTTGTTTTGGTAACTAACACCGCCAAAGAAAACTTTACCCTGCCTGAATACAAAGACAAGGTTGAAGCTGTGCAGACAGATAAAGATGGCCAGCTGATATACATTTATACCAACGACCCCGAGAAACAGGATTCATTTATCCAATCGGCCGGTAAAAAAGGTTACGATGTATTGGTGATGAACTCTCCTATCGATAATCACTTCATCAGTCAGTTAGAGCAGAAATTAGAGAAAACATCTTTAAAACGTGTTGATGCTGATGTTGCCGATAAACTTATTAAAAAAGATGACGCACCTGAGCATGTTTTAACTGAAGAGCAATCAACCAAAATTAAAGAGATCTTCGATAAGGCCATTAACAAACCTGCTTACAAAGTACAACTGGAAAGCCTTAACCCTGATGAGTTACCTGTTACGGTAACTATGGACGAGTTTATGCGCCGCATGAAAGATATGGCAGCCATGGGCGGCGGTATGGGTTTTTACGGCAACATGCCCGATAATTACAAGGTAATAGTGAATGGTAACCACAAACTGATTGGCAAGATCTTAGAAGGCGAAGATGAAACTGTACAGGCCCAGCTTGCCAAACAAGCGTTTGACCTGGCCTTATTATCGCAAGGTTTATTAACCGGTGCCGAACTAACCGAGTTTGTTAACCGCAGCGTTAGCCTGATATAAAAAGTACATTTAAATCATACAAAGCCATCCATTAAAACGGGTGGCTTTTTTTTTGAAAAATAATTTAATGTGCATTATGGAAACTCGCTTATAAATGCATCTTAAATAAAACAATCATGAATTATGCTCGCAAACAATTTTATTATCCAACGGCTTAACTTAGTTTAAGTGAAACAGCAAAGGCCGCCAATTGTATTACAATTATACTGCAAATACCTTCTTTCTAATTAAACTTATTGCCACACATAAAGTCTAACACAAGTATTACGTTATTATATATTAAACTATTAAAAATGAAAGCTTTAATAAAAATATTACTCGCTTTATTCATCGCGTTTTCCGCCATAGCTCCTACTACAGCGCAAACTAAAAAAAGTGAGAAAAAAGCCGCAAAAGCTGCTGCTATGAGACAGATGATAGAATCAAAAGATTTTACTTTTGAAGCAAACTATGCCTACCCATCGTATGGTATTCAACGCTATTTAACGCCGGGTTATGATCTGCGCGTTGCTAAAGATACTGTTGTATCATATTTGCCATTTATGGGTGTCGCCTATTCAAGTGCCGGATACAATAATAGTGATGACAACGGAATTAAATTCACGTCAACTAATTTCACTTATACATCTGAGGAGAAAAAGAATGGCATGTTCTATGTGGTGATAAGGCCAAAAGATGCAAAGAACGCCAGCCAGATGGCATTAACCATTTCACCTACCGGCAGTGCAGATCTATCGGTGTTGAGCACTAACCGTGAGCGGATGCGTTTTACTGGTGAGATTAAAGAAAAGCAAAAGAAATAAATCTAAAGTTTATGTTACGAATAGCTATTCCATCAACAACACTATCTGCTAAAGTTTTTGAGCAGGATACCCTTCCCACTCCGCCCAACGGAACGGAAACTGAGGTAAACGGTGAATTAATATTACTATTTGAGGATGAGGAAGAAGCTGTAGCATATTTGGATAAATTGGAAGATTATTCAACCGAACTGGATAACAAATCTCCCGAAAAACCGATAATAAACGCTTTAGTAAGCGCAATAAATAATGATGAATTTGTACAAGCTTATTTGAGATAAACTTGTACAAATTCATATCTGATATTAAACATTTAGGTTTTTACTAATATATTGAATGCTGCTGTTAATGCTTGCAAAGGCATCTTTCGGCATATCGTGTTCAACAAAAAAGCTGCGCATGCCGGCTGTAGAAGCCGCTGCGAATATGGGCTTAAAATCTATAGTACCACTACCTACAGGCAGTATATTCTCGTGGCTTGCATCCAGATCTTTCACATGCCATAACGGAAAACGGCCTGGGTTTTGTCTGAACAGATCAACAGGATCTTTACCCGCTTTAATAGCCCAGGCTAAATCCAGCTCCATTTTTACATGCGTAGGGTCTGTTTCTGATAACAGCATATCGTATGGTATCACACCTCCGCTGATTATCTTAAATTCCATATCATGATTATGGTAGGCAAACGTAAGCCCCGCCTTTGTAGCGGCCTCGCCGGTTGTATTTAATACCGCAATTGATGCCTTTAAATCGTCCATGTTCTCAGTTGGGGTATTGGCACAAACCAGGTATTTAACACCGCCTTCGGCTGCTTCATCTACCAGCTGCTGCATATTGTCTCTTAGGTTTCGCATTGGTGGCATTACCATTGGTTTACCATCGGGTGTGGTGGGCATTTTAGCACCTGCCGGCATTTTAAACGGCGCCCCCAGCACATGGTGCGATCTCCATGATAACCCAAGGTCATTAGCCAAAGCTTTAAACTGTTTTGGCTTGAGGCCATAATATCCGCCTTTTTTACTAAAAGCAGATTCTATTTCCTTGTAACCGGCTGCAGCAACTTTGGTTAAAGTTCCCTTAACATCATCGTCTATTACATTAAAAAATGTAAACAGCTGCACACCCACCGGATGTTTAATAATGTTAAGATATGATGCTGCCTTACCTGATAAAACCGAACTGCCAAGCACCAAAGTGCCCGTGCTTTGCAAAAATTTGCGCCTGTTAAAATTCATTACGTTTATAATTTAGTTTACTTGGTAAGTAAATCTAAATCAATTCTTTTAAACAAAAAAATTTATTGTGTCAAATCAACGCATTAAACAATTAATGATACAAACAGTTGGCAATCAATCCCGTCCATCCGGTTTGGTGTGCTGCTCCTAATCCCCTGCCGTTATCCCCGTCAAAATATTCATAGAACAGGATATGATCTTTAAAGTTAGGGTCGGTTTGCGTTTTTTCGTCCTGTCCGTTTATCGGTCTACTGCCATTTGCATCCGGCAGGAAAAGGTTTGATATCCGCCTGTAAATTTCGTTGGCAACCTCTTTCAGGTTCATCATATTACCGGAACCGGTTGGGCATTCTACCTTTAGATCGTCGCCATAGTACAGATAAAAATCGTTCAGGCTTTCTATAATGAGGTAGTTAATAGGCATCCAAACCGGGCCGCGCCAATTGCTATTGCCGCCAAACATATTGCTGTCGCTTTCGGCAGGAACATATTTTATACTGAACTGCGTTCCATTAATATTTGCGCTGAAAGGGCTATTAAGGTGATATTTTGATAATGATCGGATACCGTACTCGCTCAAAAATTCATTTTCATCCAGCATATATTTAAGGATCCCCTTCATACGATACCCGCGCAGCAGACTTATCAAATGTTTACCGCCGGCGCTTTTCTCATCCCAACGGGATACCAATGCGACTAGATCGGGGCGATTGGCCTTAAACCAATCCATACGAGCACGAAAGATAGGGTTATTCACGATATCCGCTTCGTTCAGCACTTCCGTAGCAAATAAAGGTATTAAACCCACAATACTGCGCACCTTCATTTTCTCTGCCGTTCCATCTGCCATACGCAACTGGTCGTAAAAAAAGCCATCTTCGTCATCCCATAAACCACTATTTCCCCCTTCACCCAAACTGGACATAGCCGCTGAAATATAAATAAAGTGCTCAAAAAACTTAGATGCTATATCGGCGTATGCTTTATTAGTAATGGCAAGTTCGGTAGCTATACGTAACAAGTTAAGCGAATACATGGCCATCCAACTGGTGCCATCAACCTGTTCCAGATGTGCCCCATTTGCAAAACGGGTATTGCGGTCAAAAACACCAATATTATCCAATCCTAAAAAGCCACCCTCAAATATATTATTGCCAACTTCATCTTTACGGTTCACCCACCAGGTAAAGTTGAGCATCAACTTATGGAAGATACGTTCCAGAAAAAACGCGTCTCCTTGACCTCCGTTTGCCTGTTTATCTAACTGGTAGATCTTCCAGGTAGCCATGGCAAGCACCGGCGGGTTGGCATCGCTAAAATCCCACTCATAGGCTGGCAATTGCCCGTTGGGGTGCATATACCAATCGCGTACTAAAAGGTTAAGCTGCCTTTTGGCAAAAGGCATATCAATAGCGGCCAGTGGGATACAATGAAAAGCAAGGTCCCAGGCGGCAAACCATGGATACTCCCATTTATCGGGCATGGAAATTATATCCTGACTATTAAAATGCTGCCATTTGCTGTTACGTTTATGTAAGCGTTCGGGCGAAGGGTTGGGCTCTGCCGGGTCGCCGCTTAACCATTGATGGATATTGTAATAATAAAACTGTTTGTTCCATAACATGCCTGCAAATGCCTGGCGTTGTATTTGAGCTTTCGCATCATCTCCGTTTGCGGGGCTAAGGTCTTTATAGAACCCATCTGCCTCTTGCTGGCGCGACGAAAATGCGGCATCAAAATCATTAAAAGCATTCCCGGCCCGGTCAGACAATCTTAATCTGATTGTGGTACTTTCTCCTGCAGGGATAGTAATATCGTAGTTAAACGCGGCCTTTGTGCCTGTATTTGCGGAGTTAACGGTATTAGCGCCGTATAAAACATAATCGTTTATGCCATCCTTATAATAAGACTTGCCATAGTCTACATTATTGAAACGTTTGGTGTTGGTTTCGTTATCGCAGAAAAGCATGACAGGCGTTCCTTCGGCTATTAAATACTTTTGTTCTAAATCCTTGTGCTTAATTCGTATGGTGTTGTTTGCATCTGCCGATAACTGCGGTTTATAATTATCATATCCCCAATCCCACGTATTGCGGAA
>NZ_JAQBOI010000100.1 GCF_028288105.1 Mucilaginibacter sp.
TGGTGGGAGTTACTGGGTTCGAACCAGTGACCCTCTGCTTGTAAGGCAGATGCTCTGAACCAGCTGAGCTAAACTCCCTTTGGTTCTCCTTTCAACGTTGGGCAAGCGCCTGTTCGTTTTGGGACTGCAAATATAGAGTTTGCGTTCAATTCTTCAAAAAATAATTAAAAATATTTATAAATGATAGATATACAGTCTATTGTATTTTATTACATGGCTATATTTTGGCTTCCGCGAGGATCTTCGGGTAATATTTCCATCTCGGGGAACTCAATATAGTCGGCATACCATTGTATTGCTCCTACCACATCAAGGGCATCATCGGCTGTAATGTTAATGGTTTCAAAAGCATATAACTTGCTGTTGGCGTATCCATACAATTGAATTTCGCTGTCGTTAGGGCTAAAGCGATCTTCACTAAGGCAAAAAACTCTAACCTTTAAACCGGTATCCCTTGAGTGTATTACATCGCGGCAAGGGTTGTTGGGATCTGTAGCCAATAAATACACATTGTAATCCATATAACTGTAACATTGTTAGTTATAATAAGTTTCCGATAAATTATTATAACCGGCTAAAAGAGATATAAGGCTGATGGTTAAGAAATTGTGCGCAAGGAGTTTTTTTCTACAGTGTGAGAACCTATTTCTACATAAGAAAATTATCTAGTTTTATAAATGCGCTTAATTTTACCGGAATGGCCTTTTTGTAAATGGGCATTGCGTTTGTATATAGCTTATTAGCCCTTCTCAAAGGGAGTTTTTCATAGGTAGATGTAGAGGCCGAAATACTGCGAGAGTCTTTCGGCCTTTTTTATGTCGCAAAAAATCCCACTCCAATTTGCTATAAACGATAATTTTTAAAATCTGTGTTAAGTTTTTGTGCGTAGATACGGATATAACCATACGTTAAACTTATTTACCAAACTAAACATCTAACTATGAAAACAGAAATTAACCCGATCACAGGTGGGGCAAACATGGCCAGGCGGTCGTTTTTGCGCTATGCGGGAGCAAGCGCTGCGGCTGTAGCCGTTATGGGTGCTGCTTCCTCGTGTAAAAAAGACAGAGTTACAGTTAATTCGGGTACTGATATTGGCTCGGGCGATATTGGCGTACTAAACTTTGCCTATGCGCTGGAGCAACTGGAAGCCGCTTTTTATCTGCAGGTGGTCGCTACCCCTTATAGTGGTATAAGCTCAATTGAAACCACTTACCTTACAGATATTCGCGACCATGAAGTATTGCACCGCGACTTTTTTAAAGCAGCTATAGGCAGCAAGGCTATCATGGCCTTAACCCCCGATTTTAGCAAGATCAATTTCAGCGATCGTGCAAGCGTGTTAGCTGCCGCCAAATTATTTGAGGATACAGGCGTACAGGCTTACGATGGCGCCGGTTACTTAATTAAAGACCCGGGTTACTTAACCATTGCCGGTAAAATTGTATCGGTAGAAGCAAGGCATGCCGCTTTGATATCAAACCTAATTACTCCCGGAAGTTTTGCCAGTGACCAGGTTGATACAAACGGACTAAACAAGTCTGCTTCAATTAAAGAGATACTTACAGCGGCTAATGGTTTCCTAAAAACCAAGGTAACAGCAACAACTTTTAGTTATAAACCATAATTACACATCGCCATGAATTTATTTAATATAATAGATGAAATAGAAAATGTTGATCCGGAGATACACGACAGGTTGAACCCGCGCCGTGCCGCAATCAAAAATATAACCAGCTTTGGTTCAAAAGTAGCTGTTGCTGCAATGCCATTTGCATTAGGTACCCTGTTTAAAAAAGCATATGGTGCAACAGCACCATCATCAGTTGTTGAGGTGCTAAATTTTGCATTAACATTAGAGTACCTGGAGGCCGAGTTTTATAACCAGGCAACTGCGGCAAACGTTATACCTTCAGCTAATAGGGCTTATATAGCCCCAATTACCAGGGATGAGAACGCGCATGTTGCATTCCTGAAGACCGTAATTACATCATTACAGGGCACGCCTGTATCTAAACCCAATATTGACTTGTCTGGCGGTAATGGTAGTGGGAACGGGCCTTTTAAAGCGGCTTTAACCAATTTTCCTACCTTTCTTACAGTCGCGCAGGTTTTTGAAGATACCGGTGTTCGTGCTTATAAAGGGCAGGCGCCAAACTTAATTGGTAACCAGGTGGTTTTAACAGCTGCTTTATCTATACATGCTGTTGAGGCCAGACACGCGGCCGCCATTCGCCAGTTGCGATGCAGCCTTGGCCAAAGCTCAACTACAAGGCCATATATCCAAAGCACAGCTACCTTAGGTAATGATACCGGGGATGCAAGGGTTAATGGCAATTATGCAGGTGAAGAAAATACGGTACAGGGTGGTGTTGATTTAACCACACTTACCAGTGTAAGAATAGCTACCGGGGCTTTTGACGAGCCTTTAGAAAAACAGGCTGTACTTGATCTATTGGTTGGATCATTTATAGTTGGTTAATACTTAATACTGATCTTATAAATAAAAAGAGCGCCCGGTTTATTTGGGCGCTCTTTTTATTTGCTATATATTATTATGGACGAGTAGGCCGATGTGACGGCTCTGCTTGTTTTTGTGGCTGCTGTTGTTGCCTTTGTTGCTCGGCCTGCTGCTGGCGCGCTTGTTGTTGTTGCGCCTGCTGCTGTCTTTGCTGCTCAGCCTGTTGTTGGCGTTGCTGCTCTTGTTGCTGGCGTACCTGTTGTTTCTGCTGCTCAGCCTGTTGCTGGCGTTGCTGCTCTTGTTGCTGGCGTGCCTGTTGTTTCTGCTGCTCAGCCTGTTGTGAACGTTGCTGCTCTTGTTGCTGGCGTACCTGTTGTTTCTGCTGCTCAGCTTGTTGTGAACGTTGCTGTTCTTGTTGTTGGCGTACCTGTTGCGCTTGTTGTTGCTTTTGTTCTGCCTGCTGCTGGCGCACTTGTTCCTGCTGTTGTTTTTGCTGCTCTAACACCTTTTGGCGTTGTTGCGCCTGGCCGTCATCAGTAACTGCAGGCCTGCTTGTGCGTTGCGGGCGTGTTGGCTGCTGTTGCGGGTTTTGTTCGCGCTGTTGTTTTTGCTGCTCTAATTGTTGCTGGCGTGCCTGCTGTTGTTGTACGCGTTGCTGCTCTAACTGCTGTTTTTGCTGTTCAGTTTGCTGTTGGGTAGCCTCAGATTGTGCTTTTTCCCTTCGTTCGCGCATTTGCTGTTGTCGTACAGCGCCCTGTTGTTTGTCTATAGCGCGTTGCTGTTGTTGGGCATCGCCTGTAATTGCTGGTCTGTTGGTGCGGGCAGGTTGGTTTGCATTGCCCGGGGTTACAGCACCCGGCCTTGCAGGTTTTACATTGGCCCTGCCATCATTACTATTAACACGTACAACTCTCGAATCAGGAGTGTTGGCTTTAGCAGCCTGAGCCAGTTTGGCCGCGTTTGCTGCATTATAAACAGTACCCCTGCTGCGGTCTCTGCTACCTATACGCTGTGTTGGGTTTTGCTGTTTATAAGCATTACCATCTACCACCCTTGCAGGGCGTGCGTTAGTGTTTTGCCTAACGGAAGGCCTGTATATATTAATGTTATTATTGTTAACAGTTATGCGCGATGGCCTGTTTACGTTATTTATGTTATAAACACGTACCGGGCGGTGACTGTAACGTTGTATTTCTTCACGGCGTGGGCCGGCATTATAAACACGGTTATTATAATTATAGCGGTTTCGTAACCAGTTTGTATTACGTATAATAGTTCTTGTCCTGTTATACGGTACATAATAGTTATAAACGTTGGTGTAGTTGATGTATGCGTATGGTGCAAAAACCCAGTAATTATCGGGCACAGAATAGTTGTCGCCAAATGACGCATCTATGCTTACGCCGGGTTCCATTGGCGCCCAGCCATAATAACCGCCACCATCTCTCCAGCTAACCCATGCAGGCGCCCATTCATTTCCCGGAACCCATTCCCATCCATAATAATTATCAAAATGCCACCTGCCGTAGTGGAAGGTTGCCCATCCCCACGGATAATCTGATACCCAGGTGTTGCCGTAAGATGTCATTGCCCAGTATCCGCGTGTAGCGTATGGCCTAAAATCTTCTTCAACATCGGGTATCCAAACGTTACCGTACTGTGGGTCATAAATCCAGGTGCCATAAGGCTGTAGTTCATCATAAAACTCCTGGTCTGATATATATTCGCCCTCTTGTTGGGCTATGCTGGTATGTGGGGCAGATAGTATCAGCGTAAACGCTAATAAAGCTATACCCCATATTCTATTTAAAACTTTCATAACGCGAGATATTAATATAACTGGTATATTGTATTGACTTACTTTAACTTGAAACGTTTAAAGTAATAATTGTTTTAAAGCCATTGTCATAAAACAATTACACAGTTATTATATTTATCATCCGGGACATATCTCCGCTTTTTTTTAAATAATTTTGGCCTTTAATATTGAAATTATGAGTACAGTAAACATCCCTCGTCTCGACCTTGATACGTACATAAACGGTACTGCCGATGAGCGCAAAGCTTTTTCGGATAGTATTGGTAAAGCTTTTAACGAAACCGGCTTTGTAACCATCACCAACCATGGCCTTAGTAAAGAGCTGATTGATAAACTTTACACCCAGGTAAAAGCGCTTTTTGCTTTGCCAGAGGATGTAAAGATGAAATATGAGATACCCGGTTTGGCGGGCCAGCGCGGTTATACCGGCAAAAACAAGGAAACCGCTAAAGGATTTAAAGTACCAGATCTGAAAGAATTTTGGCAGATAGGCCAAACGGTTAGTGATGATGCACCAGAGAAGGCTTTTTACCCTGATAATGTTGTGGTGGATGAACAGCCCGAATTTAATACCACCACTTTAGAGGTTTATAAAAAACTGGAAGCAGCGGGTATTCATTTGCTACGTGCCATTGCTGTTTACCTAAACCTGCCCGAAAACTATTTTGATGATAAAGTGCACAACGGAAATTCGATACTGCGTACCCTGCATTATTTCCCTATAGAAAACCCTGATGCTTTACCTGACGATGCAGTACGTGCCGGTGCGCACGAAGATATTAACCTGATAACGCTATTAATTGGTGCCAGTGCCGATGGCCTGGAATTGCTTACCCGCGAAAATAAATGGTTCCCGGTTAAAGCGTTTGGAGAAGACCTGGTAGTTAATGTAGGCGATATGTTGCAGCGTTTAACTAATAACAAACTAAAATCTACCACGCACAGGGTTGTTAACCCACCGCGCGAAGAAATGAAGAACTCACGGTTTTCGGTGCCCTTCTTTTTACACCCAAAATCAACCATGGACCTAACCAGCCTGCCATCAACCATTGATGAACAACACCCTAAGCTTTATACAGATATCACCGCCGGCGAATACCTGGATGAACGGTTAAGGGAAATTGGTTTGAAAAAATAGAATATGAAAGCCCCGGTTATCCGGGGTTTTCTGTTTTAAGGGCCTTGAATTTGCGATGATAAATGATAGTCAATTAATGTTTCAAC
>NZ_JAQBOI010000109.1 GCF_028288105.1 Mucilaginibacter sp.
TTCTTAATCATCCTTATTTATATAATGGCGCGGGCGTAGGCATTGGCGATTTTAACCATGACGGGTTGCCCGATGTTTATTTCGCAGGTAATATGGTGCCCGGTAAACTATATCTGAATAAGGGCGCCTTATCATTTTCAGACATAACCACTACCGCCGGTGTTGATGGCGGCGGCAGATGGTGTACGGGTGTATCGGTAATAGATATTAATAACGATGGCTGGCTGGATATTTATGTTTGCGCTTCATTTAAAAAAGATGCCGGGCAGCGTAAAAACCTGCTATACATAAACCAGGGTATTAATAAGGATGGCATACCTACATTTAAAGAATCAGCCGGATTTTATGGGTTGCAGGATACTGGTTATAGCACACAAGCTATATTTTTTGACTATAACCGCGACGGATTTTTAGATGTATACCTGCTTACCAATGTACTTGGTAAAACTACACCGGTGGCCTATCGCCCAAAATTAACCAACGGCAGTGCTGAAAATAACGATCGCCTTTACCGCAATAATGGTAACGGGACATTTACAAACGTAACCAAAGAAGCAGGCATTTTATTGGAAGGCTTTGGCAACTCGGTAGCCGTTAACGATATCAATAATGACGGCTGGCCGGATATTTATGTGGGTAACGATTTTATATCTAACGATGTATTATATATCAATAATAAGAACGGGACATTTACCAATCGCTCTGCAGAATATTTTAAGCACACGGGGTGGTCTGTAATGGGGGCTGATGTGGTGGATATCAATAACGACGGCCTTGCCGACCTCATATCCCTTGAAATGTTGCCGGAAGAAAACGTGCGCAAAAAAACCATGCTGGTGGGTGATAATTATATTACTTATATCAACAACAATAAATTCAAATACGAGCCCCAGTACATTCGTAACGTGCTGCAACTAAACCAGGGGCAGTTAGGTTCCGGGCATCCACAATTTAGTGAAATTGCTTATATGTCTGGTATATATCAAACCGACTGGAGCTGGACCCCGTTAGTGGCAGATTATGATAACGATGGCTTTCGTGATATGGTAATAACCAACGGTTATCCACGTGATGTTACCGATCTTGATCACGCCCTCTATACTAACGACCAGGGGCGTACGGTAAAAGAAAACACAAGCCTTGCTGCCGCAGATTCATTCCCGGTTGTTAAAACTGCCAGCTATGCTTTTAAAAATAAAGGCGGTTACATGTTTAATGACGAATCGAAAAAATGGGGAATTGTTAAACCTACTTTTTCAACCGGCGGCGTTTATGCAGACCTTGATAATGATGGCGATATGGATCTGGTGATCAACAACATTGACGATAACGCCTTCGTTTACGAAAACACTTTAAACACCAAAACCAAAGTGGATAATGCGCATCATTATCTTAATATTAAGCTGGAAGGTGATGCCAAAAACACCGGAGGCATTGGTGCAACCATCCGTATCTACTATAAAGGTAAGCAGCAATTTTACGACCAGCAACCCTGCCGCGGTTATATGAGTACTGTAGATGCCATGGCACATTTTGGGTTGGGTGCCGCAAGCACTGTCGATTCGTTACGTATTAGGTGGCCCGATGGCAAAACCCAGCTTTTAACAAATATTAGAGCCAACCAGGTAATAAAGCTTCAGTATAAAAATAGCTCGGGTAGTTATCCTTCAGCCATCCCCGAAAAAGTGGCGCCTGTTTTCAGACCTGTTGCAGACCAATTAGGCATCAGGTATTTGCATCAGGAGAAAGATGCGATCGATTACAATATACAACCCACCCTGCCGCACAAGTTGAGCCAGTATGGGCCATGCATTGCCGTTGGCGATATTGATAACAACGGGTTTGATGATTTTTATGTAGGTGGGGCTGCAGGAATAAAAGGTGTGTTTTACATACAGAACAAAAACGGCGGCTTTACCCAGGATAATAAGCGCTTTTTGCATGAAGACTATAAGGACGAAGAAGACATGGGCGCTATTTTGTTTGATGCTAACGGGGATGGCTCGCTTGATCTATATGTAGTTAGTGGTAGCTATGAATTTGCAAAAGGGCATACTTCCGCGCAGGACCGACTTTATATAAATAACAAAAAAGGGCTCTTTGAACGGGATTATTCGGCAGTGCCGGTAGAATATGATAATGGTTCTTGTGTACGGGCTGCGGATTTTGACGCCGATGGCGACTTGGATCTTTTTGTAGGAGCGCGCTCTGTTTCGGGCGCTTACCCATCATCGCCGATAAGCCATATTTTCCAAAACAATGCCGGGAAATTTACGGATGTAACCGCCCAGCTCTGTCCCGATCTTGTGCATGGAGGCATGATAACTGATGCGCTTTGGAGCGATTTTAATAACGATGGCCGGCCAGATCTGGTTGTGGTGGGCGAATGGATGCCGGTTACTTTTTATAAAAATACCGGCAGTGGTTTTGCCAAAGCCGTAACAGATGTGGACACTCATGTTGGCTGGTGGAACAGTATTGTTGCGGGAGATTTTAACAATGATGGTAATATAGATTACGTTGCCGGCAACCTGGGGCAAAATTCAAATTATAAGGCTTCTTCTACACAGCCTATGACAATTTTGGGTAAAGATGTTGACGGTAACGGCTCATTTGATGCCATGATATTCTGTTATATGAAGGCAGAGGATGGTTCGCAAAAGCCCTTCCCAATGCACACCCGCGACGATTTGATCAGTCAGGTCATCTCTATCCGTAAAAAATATCCTACTTATAGCGGCTTTGGCCGGGCCACCATGCAGGACCTTTGGAGCGATAAAGACAAAGAAAACGCGGTTATATTAAAAGCTACAGATATGAATACCAGCTTCATTGAAAATAAAGGTGGCGGCAAATTCAGCATATCGCCTATGCCATTATCTACACAGATGGCCCCGGTTTATGGTATGATAGCCGAAGACATTGACCTGGATGGCAACCTTGATTTGATTATGACAGGCAACGACTTTGGGATGGAACCATTTACAGGCAGGCACGATGCTTTTATGGGCCTGTATTTAAAGGGCAATGGTAAAGGTAGATTTACAGATGTTTCAATGGCAAAAAGCGGCCTAAGCATAAACGGAGATGCCAAAGGACTGGCATCCCTACGATCTGCTAAAGGAAATGAACTGTTTATCGCCACACAAAATCAAGACAGTTTAAAAGTTTACGAGAAAACCGTGATTGGGCAGTCAAAATGGATACAGTTAACCCCTACTGATTTTTATGCGGACATAATTTACAAGGATGCTAAGAAAAGAAGAATGGAGTTCTATTACGGCTCTACTTACCTTTCCCAGTCTTCGCGCACATTAAAGATCGATCCAAATATCTCGAAAATCATCATCACTGATTATAAGGGCCGGAAAAGAGAACTGAAAAATTAACTGACTACCATCTTCTCAACAAGTAAGAATTCTTCTTTTGAGGCTTCACAAACCGGGCACGAATAATGGCTGAGCGTTTCAAACTCTGTGTTTGCAGCAATACCATTAACTATATCCCCATAAGCTTTATCATAAACAGTTAAACAGCAGTTGCACTGGTAAACCATGTACTTTGTTATCTCACTATTATTTTCCTCCGGCTCATCGTAGTATATATCAACAGATGCACTGTTTTCACTAAGCGTTAAATGATAATTATTACACAAACTGATCAGGCATTTTGCCAGTTCGCTTTGGGGTACATTATCCTTATAGCTGATCAGGTCTTTTGAATTAGGGTTAAAGTCCCGGGAATGTAACACATCAAACAGCTCCCCCTCCTGCTTTCGGATTATAACAGAACCCGGCAGCCCGGTTTTAGGCTGCATTTTTATAGCAAAGCAAAGGCGGTGTGTTCTAAGATCTTGCTCTTCAAATTCTCTTACCAGTTGCTTTTTCAACTCCAGGCTTTTGTTGCACAAATTTTCCAGTTGCCAGTTCAATTCATTTGCCGCGTGCCTTACATTTACCTGATATTTATTTAGGATAACACCCCACTCAGCGCGGTCGGGTTCGTTTATTCCTTTTATTAATAATGATTTCCAGGGAGTGGTATACAATTGTCCCACCCGTGTTTTAAGGCATAAAGCGCATATATCTTTTAAAAATTCTAATGGGTAAACCTCATTGCGGCGGTAAATGCCCAGCCAATATTTGTTATTGGCATATTTATTAAATCCTTCATAATACGGCAGATAAAAATCAGTAAGTTTAAGGGGCTCAGTTACCGGCTGATCACCAAAAGTACTCCCGGCCATAACCATCTCAAAAAATAACTGGTGCTTTATTTCGACTTGGTCGTAAAACAAATGCCTGTTATTTAATATAACGTTTTCCACTGTTTTACTTATAACCGGGATATCATCGGCATATACCAATGATGGCCAGCAATAGGTACCCGTAGTTTTGGGGAAGCGTATGTATAAATACCAGTAGTTGCTTATACCCGATGTTATAAAATTTAAGTTGCCGCTAAAAAAAGGCACAAAAGTTTGATTACTATCAACCAAATTAATTTTTAAGCGCGGCGTAAAATCAAACAGATCGAATATATCCTTATAAACTCCTTCTTTTATCCAGCTCTCTGTATTAAAAATAGCATCGGTTACGTAGGAGCTTAGTATGTTGGGGAAATCGTCTTTATCAATTTCGTACCTGATCTCGGCCTGCATCATCTCGGTCTGCAGATCTTCGAGCCTATCGGCATCAACACAAAAAAACAATTGCTGCCTGTTGCCAATGCTTATAGTGCTTGCACCCGCATTCGAGGCAATTAAAAGTATCTCGTACATATCCCCTGCAGATACCACACCGCCCGGCAGGTTTATTTTAATGCAATTTTTGGCTTCTAATTTCATCAGCGGCTTAATTAAGACATTACATTATTCATGCTTTCTTCCAGCAGGCGCTTTACCTCGGGCCTGCACGATCCGCAACCTGTACCGGCACCTGTAGCTGCACACAGGTCCTTCAAATTATCGCAACCAGATGCTATCTTATTGAGAATATTTTGGCTACCAACGTTGTTACAGCTGCAAACTAACTTGCCCAATACGGGTTCGGCTTTATTACCTCCACGTAATAACTGGAGGCGCTTTTCACTTAGCTCGGTTTTATTTGCTATTAGCTCTTTAAACTCCAACATCTCGCTTTTATCGCCAATAAGTATTGCCCCAACCAGCCTGTCGTTATGAATGATGCATTTTTTATAATAGCGTTTGGCTTTGTCAATAAACACTATTTCTTCGTAATCGCTACTGTCCGGGCATTCGGGCAACCCTATGGTACACAGATCAAAACCATTAATTTTAATGATATTCATGAACAAGCTGCCTTTGTAGTAACTGGCAATATCGCCGTTCATATATTTAGCCATCACTTCAGCCTGTTGCTCGGCTGCTGCGGTAATGCCATATAGGGTTCCTTCAAACTCCGCTATTTCGCCGATTGCATAAATATCAGGGTCGCTGGTTTGCATGCGTTCGTTTACAATTACCCCTCGCTTGCAATCTAAACCGCAATCTCTCGCCAGCTCTAAATTGGGGGTGGTACCCACTGCAAGGATCATAGCATTACAATCAATTTTACGCCCGCTTTTTAAAACAACGCCTGTTAGTTTCGATCGTCCGTAAAATAGCTGCACCTCATCATCATAATAAATATCGCAACCTTGGTCAACCATCTCCTCGTGTAGTAACTGGCTGCCTAATGTATCTAACTGGCGGTTCAAAAACCGAGATACCCGTTGCACTATCGTTATCTTAATTCCAATTTCGCGCAGCGAAGCGGCCATTTCCAGCCCAAGTAAGCCCCCGCCAACAATAACCACATGCCCGTTTGCCGGGACAAATCGCTTGAAGCTATCCGCATCATTACGGTTGCGCATAGTGAATATACCCGGCAAAGTGGGTACATTTTTGGGGACGGTTGCCCTGCTGCCGGTGGCTATCAGCAATACATCGTACGGTGTTTTAACACCCCGGGAATCAGTAACCTGTTTGTTTACACGATCAATATTCTCTACGCTCACCCCTCTTAAAAGCCTGATGTTATACGCAGGCTCTTCTTCATCCTTCATTTTTACCAGTTGTTCCCATTTCTGCTCACCGCTTATATAATCGGGCAGCATTACACGGTTATAAAAAGGATGGTTCTCTTTGCTGAAAATGGTGATCTGATCGTTTGGATTTAGTTCCCGGTACGATTTAACAAAGCCATAAGCACCTGCCCCTGCACCAATAACCACAACACGTTGAAAAGGCTTTTGGTACCTCTTCACGTTTACTGCACAGTACTTAAAATCAGGCTCCTTAGATATGGGGTCAACCAAATCATTGGTGATATTATTAGCTCGGTTTAGGTCGTTATTTAAAATTTTTCCCCAATGCATGGGTAAAAACACCACGCCCGGTTTTATTTGTGCCGATAATTTTGCCTGCACCCTCACCTCGCCCCTTCTTGATGAAATGGTTACTATATCCGTTTCGTTAATTTGCAGGCGGGCGGCATCTGCCGGGTGTATCTCTACAAATGCTTGCTTATAATGCTGATTAAGCTTGTTCACCTTACCGGTCTTGCTCATGGTATGCCACTGATCGCGGATACGGCCGGTTGTTAATATAAACGGATAATCATCATCGGGCCTTTCGCTGGTTAAAGTATCGGGAACGGCGCTTATCCGGGCTTTTTTTGATGGGGTATAAAAAGCTTTATCAATAAATAATCGCGGTGTGCCACCCGGGCGACTCTTCTTTTTATAGGGCCATTGTACGGTTTTGTTTTCTTTTATAACCGCATGGCTTAATCCGCTGATATCTATAGTAGTTTTGGCGGTAAGTTTGGCATGCTCTGCATAAATAGCAGCAGCGTTTTCAAAATCAAACCCCTTATATCCCATTTTACGTGCAAAGCGGCAAATAATCTCCGAATCAGGCAAAGCTTCGCCCGGCGGCTCTATTATTTTATTCAGATAACTGATCCGCCGCTCGGAGTTGGTCATGGTGCCTTCTTTTTCTGCCCAGGCAGCGGCGGGTAATATCACATCTGCATAGGCCAATGTTTCCGGCTTGTTGCTAATTTCCTGGACCACCACAAACTTTGCCTTCTTTAATGCTTCTTCGGCAAGGCGCACATTTGGCAAACTGGTTAGCGGATTGGTACACATTATCCATATGGCTTTCAATCGGCCATCGTTTAATGCCTCAAACATCTCCGTTGCGGTTAAACCCGGTTTGGGTTGAATAATACTGCCTCCCCAAAACTTCTGAACTTCTTCGCGATGTATAGGATTGCTGAGCTCACGGTGGGCCGGAAGTAAATTGGCTAAACCTCCGACCTCCCGGCCGCCCATGGCATTTGGCTGCCCCGTAAGCGAAAAAGGGCCTGAACCGGGTTTACCGATATGGCCTGTAATTAAATTAAGATTGATAAGGCTAAGATTTTTGTTTACCCCAATAGCGCTTTGGTTAAGCCCCATTGTCCACATGGTAATAAACCCTTTTGCATCGCCAATATATTTTGCTGCCAACTGTATGCTGCTTTCGCTTAACCCACAGATGTGTGCCGATTCGGCAAGTGTCCGTTCAAATACAATAGCGCTGTACTGTTCAAAACCTTCGGCATGGTTTGTAATAAAGTCGATATCAATATCTCCATTTTCTATTAGTAACCGGCCAATAGCATGGTTCAGGGTAATATCCGTACCGGGGTTTATAGGCAGGTGCAGATCAGCAATGGCGCAGGTATCCGTAATACGGGGGTCAACCACAATGATCTTTACATCGGGGTTGGCCGCTTTATGCGCCTCTACCCGGCGCCATAATATGGGGTGGCACCAGGCGGGGTTACCCCCGGTAATAAAAAAGCAATTGGCCAGTTCAATATCATCATAACAAATTGGCACACTATCCTCGCCTAAGGCTATTTTATATGCCGCTACAGCGCTACTCATGCAAAGGCGCGAATTAGTATCAATGTTATTGCTGCCAATAAAGCCCTTCATCAACTTATTAACCACGTAATACTCTTCGGTTAAGCATTGGCCCGATGCATAAAAGGCGACAGAATCTGGCCCGTACTTGTCAATAAAGGTTTTAAATACTGCTGCAGTACGGTCAAGGGCTTCGTCCCAGCTTACCTGCTGCATGGGCATACTTTTATTATACCGCATTTGCGGATACAGCAGGCGGTCGCTTTTATCATTAACCGTGTAATGCAGGTTAAGACCCTTGCTGCAAAGCATGCCCTTGTTTACAGGGTGCTCCTGATCACCAAGCACGGTAACTGTTCCGTTCCTTTCCTTGTTTACTACAATGCCGCAGCCAACGCCGCAATAGCAGCATACCGTTGTTGATGTATTTGATGATTCCTTTACACTCATTTTTATTACGCCATACTTCCCGCCATAACCGATGTTTCCGGCTGATCAACTGTTACCGGCTTTTTCACAAACCGCGTTACAAAAACAATGACTGCTACCACCATAACAGTGTAGCCTATATAAGTGAATGCCTGCACATAGGTAATTGTATCCGACTTGAAAAGGAATCCAAACATCATCCCCCCAAGGTTTCCGCCCGCACCCACAATGCCGCTTATCATCCCTACATTTTTCGAGTTTACAAATGGTACAATACCATAAGTAGCCCCGTTAGCCATTTTAAGGAACAACGCGAATGAAAGCATAGAAACAATAGCTATCAGCAGCGTACCCGATTGTGCGAATAAGATCAACCCAATTCCTTCCAGCAGTAATACGCCGGCAAGTAATAAGCCCTTGCCACGCATACCAAACTTGCCACCAACTTTATCAGATACAATACCACCCAAAGCGCGGGCAAACAGGTTCATAAACCCAAATATGCCGGCCCAAAAACCGGCCTGGCTTTGCGAAAGGTGAAAAGAATCAACAAAGTGAAGCGAAGCCACATTATCAAAGGTGATCTCCATACCAAAGCACATAGCATAGGCAAGCGTTAAAGCCCATACCCGCCAGTCGGCAAGTATTTTCCAGTCAGTTTTTGATGATTTACCGGCGGTGTATCCTATCTCATCATAATTGCCATTGGGTGTATCTTTAGTGTATTTTGAATATAAGAATGCTATTACAAGCATCATTACGCCGGGTACGATCATTGCGTAGCGCCAGGCATCGGCCTTGGTGTAACCAAAACCCACAATAGCAGCAAATATTAAAGGCATTACCATATTGGTTACGCCACCGCCCAGGTTACCCCAGCCGCCGGTAACCGCGTTTGCCGTTCCTTTTATATTGGGCGCAAACATCATAGAAGTATGGAACTGTGTAATTACAAACGATGCACCTATAATACCTATAGCCAGCCTAAATAATAAGAACGTTGTATAATCATGCGCCAGACCTACAAAAAATACCGGTAAAGATCCTATAAGCAACAGCCTGATAGCCGTTTTCCGCGGCCCCCAGGTATCGCAAAGTTTACCAATAATAAGGCGTGCAATTATAGTTGCAGATACCGATGCTATGATAATATTGCCTACCTGCCCCTTGGTTAAATGCAGTTCGGCGCGTATAGTTGGCATTAAAGGCGCCAACCCAAACCAGCCGAAAAAACACACAAAAAACATAAGCCAGGTAATGTGAAAGGTGCGCATTTGTATACCTTTTACAGAGAATATATTAAGTTTAGTAAGTTGCTTTTCCATTATGCGGTATTTATTATTTGTTAAGAAATTCAGGTTTGATATTTAGTTGCAGATAGGCCCAAAACGGGTGCAGGCCTGATGTGCCGGGGGCAATATTTTTGGCATACTCCATACTGCGGGTAGCCGCCATGTAGGATACGCCGATGTCGATACCTGTAAATTTGTTGAGTTTGTAGCCTGTGGTAACATCAAATTCTGTCCCCAAGTGTTTTTTAACCGGTTGCCCGCTAATATCTTTTTGATTCTGCGCCAGCATAAAATAATGCCCGGCCAATTCGGTGGTAAAACGTTTGCTTCCAGATGTAAACCTTGCTTTTAAGTATGGGTTGCTTAAGCCGCCGGTGGGCGATCCGCTTACCGCGTAAAAATAGTCCATATACCCCCAAAACTTATGCGGTGTACCATATAATGGATCGAACCGGTGATTAGTTGCCGAAGTTGAATAAGCATCGTTACCCGATAAATAATCCCACCCGGCTGTATAACTTAAATTGTTTGGCTTATAGGTTATTGAAGTAGTAAAGGTGTAAGCATTTAGGGCCAGGCCGTCCTTATCGTGCCCGCCCTGGTAGTAATACCCCCCTGTTAAAGCCAACTGATTGTTACCCCCAAAAACAGGATTAACCAATAAACCGGTAGTGTAACGCGTGTTTACTCCTGTTTGATTAAAGCGTTTGCCATATATATAACCTTCATCGGCCCCGGAAACATTTTTGACAGAATCAAGCACGTATTTGCCAAACTGATCGGCCAGGAAAAGTCCGGATATTTTTGTTTTATTGAACTTTTTGGCAACATATAAATATTGAAGCGACTTATAATTCTGATTTAAAGCGTTGGTACCGGGTGGATTTAAAAAAGCGGGGCTTCCATTTTTTGCACTGATACCGGTGCTATTAATTAAAGGGATCATTCCGGGTGGGGTATTGGCCAGGTTACCTTTACTGTCTTTTACAGTTGCCGGGATATTTGCAGGTGTATAATAGGTGCCATTGTAGTTAATGGCCTCGGAGTTTTGATTAAATGCGGCGCCAATATCAACCTGCCAGCCTTTTTGCAGCAACTTTAGCACAATAGCATCGTGTCGGCGGCCTTGTTGCAACCAATCAGAGTTGCCCAGCAAGCGCTCATCATCGTAAACCAGTTCTTGCCGGCCTATTTTAATAGCAAAATAATCTACGGGTGATGTTTTAAAAGAAGTATCGTTTTTGTTGGATAAGATGAGTTCGGCCCATGCCTCGTGAAGTCCCAGCTTACTGCCGTCTGCAATGCTAATGGTTGATGCATCCTGGCCCCACAACCTTACATCCTGTATAGATGTATGAAAGATGAGTTTGCTCCATTTATAATCGAGCGTTAAACGCGTTCGTTGTGAAACAAAAGCTGCATCCTTATATCCGGTCGTTTGTAATGTTCCGTAACCATCTCTCAGCTCGCCCCTTGCCCGCAACTGTGCCGAAATGACAAACTGTGCTTTAGCATTTAAGCTGCAGAAAGATATAATTATGGATATACCAAGAGCAATAGTGTATTGATTTAATACATTTTTGTACATTTGAGATAGTTTTTTATTTGTTAAAGCAATGAAAACTGTTTAACCCTGTTCGGGAATGCGACCTCCCGGCAGGGCTTTTTTTTGGTATATAATTATAAGTTTTTTATCATAGACTCTTTTTTGTTAAAACATTAATAAATAATTCGTTTTATTATTATAAATATATCCTATTTAATCTAAAACATCAACGAAAAGTTTATTTCAAATGAATTTTTATGACTAAAATCATATTATAAGGTGTTTTTTATTAAAAAAGTAAAAATCAACAAGACACAATTGGGTAAAATATGAAGTTGACAAAAAAATTAAATGAAAAATCAATCATAAATTGATGTAAAAGATAAAATAGACGATAATTTTTGCCATAAAACATCATTTAATAAAATAACAAACTATTTATCTTCATAAAATTGATATATTTTGTAAAAAAACACTTCAATTCAACCAAAAGCAAACCTTTAGTATTATCCTTGTAATGTTTTAACAACATTTTATTACTAAATGATACAAAAAGCCAACACTTGCGATACCAAAAACTGTTTTATGTGCAAGAACTGCCTACCAGAATGGCATCCTGCTATCGCTGCGAATAAAACAAATTTGAAGGTTAAAAAAGGTGAGGTCATCTTTAAAGAAGGCGATCCGGTAACCGGAATCTACTTTGTTTATACCGGTTTGGTGAAAGTTTATAAAAAATGGGACACCGAAAAGGAACTAATTATTCGTTTTGCAAAGGAAGGCGCGACTTTTGGTCACCGGGGCTTGGGCAACAACAGCACTTATCCGGTATCAGCGGCGGCCATGGAAAACGGGGTGGTTTGTTATATCAGCCTGGAATTTTTTGAGGCTACATTAAAAGTAAACTCCAACTTCACCTACCAGCTATTGATGTTCTTTGCAGATGAGCTACGGGAATCGGAAAGAAAGATGCGCAACCTGGCACATATGCCGGTTAAAGGCCGCGTGGCAGAAGCCCTGGTAGCGCTGCAAAAACAATTCGGAACAAATGCAGGTGGTTTTATAAATATAGCTATAAGCCGACAGGACTTGGCGTCGTACTCCGGGGCAACTTATGAAACGGTTTTCAGGATGATCAACGAACTGGTAAATGATGGGCTGATTAGTCTTTCAGCAAAAAGCATCAGGATAAATGATCATGATGCCCTTTCTGTACTGGCTCAGGATATCATGTTCCCGTAAATCCTGTTAAACAATTCCAACATACACCCGCCCATCGGCTACCTTAACCGGATACGTTTTGATTTGATAATCGTCTCCGCTTAAACATTCGCCATTGATCAGCGAAAATGTTTTTTTGTGAAAAGGGCAGGCCACCTTGGGGTTGCAATCTTCACCTGTGCTACCTATCATCCCCCTCGACAAAACCATCTGCTGTTTATGCGGACATAAGTTTTGGGTAGCATACCACTCGTTGCGGCGGGTAAAGTTATATATCGCTATCTGCTCATCGCCGTGTTTTATGCACGCGCCGCCATTTGCCGGTACATCATCTGTATAACAAGCCAATACCCATTCAATATCTGTTAATGTTTCCATGTTGTTGTTGTTTTAGAGGCGCACAATATTATTAACTAACTATTACCATTGCGCCTTAACTTGTTGGCGCATAGATTCAAATTTTATATTAGGATCTTTTACTTCGGGAGCATTCACAAAGTGAGCAAAACGCTTGCGCAGATCAGGGTTATCCACTACTTCTTTCCACTCGCAGTGGTAACTGTTTATCAGCTGCTGCATTTCCTCTTCCAACTGCTCCACTATACCCAAACTATCATTTATAACTACATTTTTTAGATAGCTTAGGCCACCCTCCATTTTATTAAGCCATGTTGCTGTACGGGTTAAAGGGTCGGCAGTTTTTATGTAGAACATCAAAAACCTGTCTAAATATTTGATGCATGTTTCGCTATCAATATCGGTAGCCAACAACAATGCATGCTGCGGCTTAGAACCACCATTGCCGCATACATATAAATTCCATCCTTTTTCTGTCGCTATAACGCCAAAGTCTTTTGCCTGCGCTTCGGCACATTCGCGGATACAGCCGCTTACACCTCCCTTAAGCTTATGAGGGGAACGCACACCCTTATACCTGTCTTCTATTTCAATAGCAAATGATACACTATCATGCAAACCAAACCTACACCAGGTGCTGCCAACACAGCTTTTCACCGTGCGCAGCGCTTTGCCGTAGGCATGCCCGCTTTCAAAACCGGCATCTATCAACTCTTCCCATATTTGGGGCAAGTCGTTTACATGAGCGCCAAACAGATCTATCCGCTGGCCACCGGTTATCTTGGTATAAAGCCCGTACTTTTTAGCCACCTGCCCAATAACAATAAGTTTATCAGGAGTTATTTCGCCGCCGGGGATACGTGGCACCACAGAGTAGGTACCGCCTTTTTGAATGTTGGCCAGGTATCGGTCATTACTATCTTGTATGGTATCTTGTTTAACAATAACATCGTTCCATAAGCTGGATAAAATACCGGCTATTACCGGCTTGCACACTTCGCAGCCATCGCCCTTACCAAAGTGATCGAGCACCAGGTCGTAATTTTTAACCTTGTTTATTTTAACAAGGTCATACAATTCCTGTCTCGAATAATCAAAGTGTTCGCATATTACATTTTTAACATATTGCCCGTTAGCCTTTAATGTACCGGTGATCAAATCTTTAACTAAAGGCACACAGCCACCGCAGCCTGTGCCTGCCTTGGTGCATTTTTTTATACTGTCTATGTTAGTTGCCCCATCGTTTACCGCACTACAAATATCAAACTTGCTTACTGCTTCGCATGAGCATATAAGCGCGTCATCGGGTAAGCTTAGCACACCTGCACCTTCTGCAGCCTCGCCACCGCGCGAACCCAAGATCAGATCTTCCGGATTTGGCGGAAGCACTATTTTATTGTTAACCGTTTGCAGTAAAATATTATAGGCATCAGCATCACCTATCAATATGCCCCCTAACAGGTATTTACCATCGTTGCTGATATTTATTCGCTTGTATACGCCCTTGTAAGTATCTTCATAAACAAGGGTGCGGCAATCTGGTTCGGTTATAAAGGCATCGCCAAAGCTGGCCACATCAACACCTATTAGCTTTAGCTTGGTGCTCATGTCATAGCCATAAAAGGCTTTACTTCCGCCGCTTAACCAGGCAGCTACAATATCGGCCATTTCATAACCCGGCGCTACCAGGCCATAGATCATACCTTCGTAAAGAGCGCATTCGCCAATGGCAAATATCGACTCATCGCTGGTTTGCATCTTCTCGTTCACTATAATACCGCCACGGGTACCCACCTGCAAACCGGCCAGTTTAGCCAACTCATCACGTGGACGTATCCCTGCAGATATCACCATCATATCTACCGGCAGTGTACTATCGTCGTTAAACTTAAGCGCCTCTATTCTTCCTTCGCCAATAAAGCTCGCGGTACTTTTATTCAAATGAATATTTAGCCCCAGGCTTTTTAATTTAGATGCCAGCATGCCGCTGCCTGCCGAATCTATTTGCCTCGGCATTAAGCGCGGGGCGAATTCAATAACATGGGTTTCTTCAATACCAAGGTCAATAAGTGCCTTTGCGGCTTCGAGCCCTAAAAGCCCGCCGCCCATAACCGCGCCCACTTTGGCGTTTGCCGAATAAGCTTTGATCAGATCAAGATCTTCAATGGTACGGTAAACAAATACACCTTCTTTCTCTACCCCCGGAATATCGGGCACAAAGGCCGATGAACCGGTTGCCAGCACCAGGTAATCGTATTTTAAGGTTGTTCCGCTTAATGAATGGATTGTTTTTTCGGCACGATTTATTTCCTGAACAGGGTCGTTAAGATATAAGGTGATTCCATTATCAGCGTACCAGGAACCTGATGAGAGTGAAAGATCATCGGCGGATTTGCCGTTAAAGTATTCACTCAAATGAACCCTGTCGTAAGCTATGCGGGATTCCTCGCCAAAAACAATAATATTAAAATGAGATGATTTGGCTATCAGCTTTTCACAAAACTTATATCCTACCATGCCATTGCCTACAACTATAATGGTTTGTTGTGACATATCCGTTTTTTAATTTGTTAAAGCAATTTTTTTAGATAAATGCATTTTGTTGCGACCGAAATTCATTTACATAACAATATTAACAATTATTTGATATAAATCATATTAAATAAAGATAAATTTTAATAAAATCATTAGTTTTTATGATATTTATAATAAAACATCATTATAATATGCTACTTTTATTATAATTTACATATAAAAACAATAATACAGAGTTAACATTTAAATAAATAGAGGCATTTATACAATAAAAAGTATTTAAATTAATATAAAACACCATAAATGCTACAGAATATGGAAAATATTAAGATTATTCCTGAATTATTCGTCCTGGGAGCAGGGCCGGGCGACCCGGAACTGATCACAGTTAAAGGATACAAGCTTTTACAGCAAGCAGAAGTTATATTGTATGACAACCTCGCTAATAAAGATCTGCTGGCTATTACAAAGGAAACCTGCGAGAAAATATATGTGGGGAAACAGCCATACGGTAATTTTACCCCGCAGGAGACCATACATGAAATGATAAAGTATTACACTTTCACTAAAGGAAAAGTAGTGAGGCTCAAAGGCGGTGATCCATTTATTTTTGGGAGGGGCTTCGAAGAAATTATCTATGCCCGGCAGCATGGCATAAAAACACATTTTATACCGGGTATTACCAGCATGCAAGCATCCGGGTTACAGGATATACCCTTAACACATCGCGCCATTAGCGAAGGGATATGGATGATAACCGGCACTAAAAAAGATGGTTCGTTATCTGCCGACTTGAAACTGGCTATGCAAAGCAATGCTACCGTTGTTATATATATGGGCATGAAACAGATTGGCGCTATTACCGCTACTTACTTAGAAGAAGACAGGGGGAATACGCCTGCAGCTATAATTCAGCATGCATCATTACCGCATGAAAAATGCGTTAAGGGCTTAGTTAAGGATCTGCCCGAAATAGCCGACAAACATCAATTAACTTATCCGGCTATTATTATAATAGGAGAAGTAGCGGGATTGGAAACACAAACAAACATATTTAACGAAGTAAAACAATATGAAAATTCGCATTAAAGGAAATTCGCTGCGCTACAGGCTTACAAAGTCGGATGTAGACCGTTTTAATAAAGAAGGTTATATTGAAGAGATCACTGATTTTGGCGGGCAGCAGCTTACATATGCATTACAGCGCTATACTTTACCCAATTTGGCCGCTACCATGCAAAACAATACTATAACGTTGTTTATGCCCACTTCTATGGCTCATGAATGGGTTGCAACAGAAAAAGTAGGTTTTGAGTATACGGATAGTCACCTGTACCTGTTGGTTGAAAAAGATTTTCAATGCCTGGATAATGTGGTCGAAGACCAAAGCGATAATTACCCAAATCCGCTTATGACTTGTTAGTACAAAATTATTCCACGCTTACGGTGAGGCCTTCCTGCTGTAGTATTTTACGGTAAACTTCCATCTCGGTAAAAGAGCCTTCTAATACGGCGCATTTACCCTCGTTATGAACTTTCCATGCAATTTTTTCTGCCTGCCCTTCGGTGTAATCCAGGTACTTCATCATGCAATGAATAACGTGTTCAAAGGTATTATGGTCGTCATTCCATAAAATAAGGCGGTGCATCTCTTTAAGCCCGGCCATTAGTTCTTCAAAGGTGAGCGTCTGTTCCTGTATTTCGGTTGGCATATGTATCAGCAAATTTACTGAAAAACAGTAATAAATATGTTAAAATGATGTTTATCGTTTTATAAAAATTACACGCAACATACTTATCCTTAACAAATCACAAAATGAGACGTAGCATCTTCCTATTCCTAATTACAATAACGGCTATAACAGCTGCAAATGCACAATCAAAACAAACCCCCAATTTATTGCCCCCGCCGGCAAATCTTGTAATTGATGGCAACCTGAGCGATTGGGGCGACAGCCTGCGTTACCATAACGAAGAGAAAAACTTAAACTATACTTTGGCTAACGATCATGAGAACCTGTATGCGGTTATCCGTATTAACGACCGGTTAGAACAAGCACGGGTATTAAACGCAGGTATAACTTTAAGTATAGATACCCGTGGCAAAAAGAAAGAAACCTTTAGCATGACATTTCCGCTACGCTACCCCGGAAGCCCTGCTCCTGCTTTTACAGGCATGAAAGACGATGGCGGCGAAGTAACAAAAGAAGAACGGGACGAATTAATGCGCGAACGTATAACCAGCCTTAGAAGCATAAAAATGACCGGTTTTAAAGATATTGAAGGCGACATGATCACCACATCAAATACCTATGGCATTAAAACAGCCATTGATTATGATGCTGCCGGGAACCTTGTCTATGAAGCGGCTATACCGCTAAAATTTTTCCATGCCGATGATATAGCTAAAAGCGAATGGGCATTCAACTTCAAAATAAATGGCTTACAAAAAATAGAGCATAATGCCGAAGGTGGTGGCACACAAGGTGGTGGTGGCGGCCGTGGCGGTATGGGCGGCGGTGGCCGTGGTGGAATGGGCGGCGGAGGCGGAATGGGCGGAGGCCGTGGCGGAAAAGGCGGCCGTGGTGGCGGTGGTATGAACCGCGGTGGCGATACCGGCAACGCCAGCCGTGGCGAAATATATAAATCAATTGATTTTTGGAAGAAATTCTCGTTAAGTAAAAATTAAAATCAAGCCTGCTATTTAGTCAAGAATTCGCCCAGCGAATTCTTGACTTTTGACTTTTGACTTACTCCACCTTATACCTAAATACCTGCCTGCCAATATTCCCTTCACTATCAATACCTTCTACAACCACGCGATAGGTACCATTACTGCCTGCATTATTAAATTCTATTGATGCCTTACCGCCAGCTATTACTACATCAGGTTTCCAGAATATAGTAGTACGTAGATCGGCAAGCTTTTCATTCGTTTTAGCATCATACCGCGGCGAATAAAAAGCGCGTGCCTTGTATATGCCTTTAGGCTTATAAGGTATTATGCCCCGGCCAAAGGTTTGCGGGTAATAGGTAGGCTCATCGCCACGCTTGGTAGTAACTATTAAAACGCCATTACCGCCCCTGCCGCCATAAATGCCGGCCGTGCCTATATTACGCAATACTTCTATAGATTGTACATCATTAATGTTCAGGCTATTCATAAAGCCGGCATCGCTATATACCCCATCAATTATAACAAGCATACGCCCCCCGCCCCGGGTTGTTATTGGCACCCCATTGCGGAACAGTACACCAAGCAAGCGCCCCTGCAGGCAATCCGACAGGCGTATACAGCCATAGTTAACCAGGTCTTTACTTAATAAAACCTGATCGGCATTACCGGGCCCATTTAAATTTGATGAATGCTTAAGCGCATTTCGCTTTTCCCTTATCTGCACCTCCCGTAAACTTATTACATGGTTACCCAGGCCATATTTCATTTGTTCGAAATATAACTGTTTGTTGTTTTGCGCGTAGGCAGTAACGCTGCTACCTGTATTTACATCAAAATCCGCGGCGTTCTTATAATCAGAAGCGGGTGGCGGCGATATAGTATCCATCTTTATCACTACATCCCTTTTATTTTTGGCAGTACGTGCCTGTATCAAAAATTTAAGGCTGTCTGCATATATGATGTCTTTAAATGCGAAACGCCCATTTTGGTCGGTAACAGCATCCAGCTTAAGTAATCCGTCATCAAAATTTATCAATTCTACCTTGCCATTTACCACGGGGCCGCCAGATGGTGTTGTAATCCTGCCGGATATAGTAAAAGTAGTTTCCCGCGGATAACGATTGGGCGATTGTGTTCCGCTCTGCACGTTTCTCCATTCAAACCGGTGATACCCCTGGGTTAGCATAAGCGCATCCAGATCGGCGCTGGTTTTATCATTAACGTTATTAAAATAATAGGCCGGTTGTTCAACATATCCTTTCAGATCTGAAGTAAGCAGCAGGTTAGCCAGGATATTGTTCTCGTTGTTTTCATTAACCGGCACCTTGGTTTCATCAACCACAGATACAGAAAAGCTACCTGCCGCCGCTTTGCCTTCATTATCTTTAGCATCAATATTCAATTTAACTTTTTGCCTTGGCGAGTAGCTTTGGTTATCTGCGGTTACTGATAAATTTAACCGATCTTGTGGGTTTTGGATAAACACCAACCGCTCGTTTAGCGGCTCGCCTGTTGAGGAAAATAAGGTGAATTGCGCTATGCCCGAAGGGAATTTATTTTTTGGCACAACGGCCAAAAACTGGTTGGTGCCGGGTTTACTTTTAGCCGCATAATATATTTTGCCGGCGCTTTGGGCAACCAGGCTAAAACCATCGCCGGGTTGTTTTACAGCAGTAACAGTTACTTTTAAATTTTGAGCATCGGGCGAAGAAATGTTGAGGACATACCCTTTATCGGCAGCTTTGGGCAGGCTTGCCGAACCTTTAGATCCATCCGGGTAAACAATTTCTGCCTTATAGGCTTTACCGCCCTGCGGGGTAAATTCAAATGCGCCCATCCCCAGGTGCGAGGTGTTTATGGCGGCCACTTTATTACCCGCATTATCTACAATATTCCCTTTTATATCAACCCCCAGGCCATCTGTACCGATGGCTTTAAACGCAATTTTGGTGGCTGTGCCATTCACCATACTACCCCCCTCCGGGAAAAACTGAACATCAGCCCCACCGGCCATTGCCCTTATCGGTGTGCTTTTGTATGCTATGTTCCCTTTTGATATTACTAAGCCGGTAACTATGCGCCCCCTGCTTAACAAAGCGGGATTATCCCCGGCAAAACTCAGGTGCAGGTTGCCTTCGCTATCGGTAACACCTTTGCCTTTTGTTACAATAGCATTATTTAATAACACCGTATAATTAACCGTATTACCCACATAAGCAACCCCGTTTATATCGCTATAATTTATAGTTGTGTTAATAATACTCTGCCCGTTTTGGGCCGCGTGATTAAAGGTTGTTTTTGTAAAAACCTTATTGGTTATTACGTTGCCTATGCTTATCGCCTTATCAAAAATATACTCGCTGCCATAATTTTGCATGTATTGGGTGTAGGCCCGTATGCGGTAATTGCCCTCGTGCAGGGTATCGGGCAGGGCGAAATCACCAAAGGCAAGGCCATTCTTTAATTGCAATTTCAGGCTTTGCTTAATGCTATCCTGCCCATCAACCAATTCTACATTCAAAATACCGCTATCTGGCTGTAAGCGATGCAAAAGGCCCGTAATTACATAGGCTTTAAACCATATATCATCGCCGGCGGTATAATATGGTTTATCAAGATGCAGGTGTACTTTTTCTATCGGATGGTTATCCGTCCATTTTTCCAACTGGCGTTGAATCCTGGTAATGATATCATCATCGATGCTAAAACTGTAAATACCGATAATACTGATGGCTAAAAATAGCCCTGTAAAGAAACGTTTATAGGCCATAATTCACAGATAAATCACATTAATAAACAATGCTAACAGATTATTGTGATTACCTATAGCATTAAAACTTATTCTTCCACATCATGCTCTCAACGGGGCGCGTTGTTGGGTTATTATACTTCGCGTTACTTTTAGTATTGTATAAGGTCGCTATTTCGCCTTCAACAACAAAATATATTAACTGGCCAATAGGCATGCCTGCATATATTTTAACCGGCTGCGCACATGATATCTCCAGCGTCCAGGTATTACAGAAACCTACATCGCCTTTACCAGCGGTAGCATGTATATCAATACCCAACCTGCCCGTGCTCGATTTCCCCTCTAAAAACGGCACATGCTTATGTGTTTCGGTGTACTCTACTGTCACCCCCAGGTACAGGGTATTTGGCTGTAGAATAAAACCTTCTTTAGGGATCTCAAAACTAATTATCTCATTATGCAGCTTAGCATCCAAAACCCTGTCTTTATAAGTTGCCAGGTGTTTGCTTAAATGCACATCGTACGAGTTTGTACCCAGGCATTCCGGCTTAAATGGCTCAATTATAATGGTTCCTTTTTCAATTTCTTCGAGGATGCGTTTGTCTGATAAAATCATAAGTATATTGCTGCCCTAAATTATAATTAATTGGCCTAACTGCCAATAATTATTACGCGCCCTGCCAAGTATAAAAACAACAAAGCCGCCTGTACAAATTGCACAATGCGGCCAAATTGAACCACCGGTTGCTGGTATTCACCTACACAATATCCTACCCCAAGGTTTTAATGTGCTTTTGCACCTCTATGCTTTTTGTTGTGGTATTAGCTATACGCTGCTTCATGCATCCTTCTGTTATGGCCACGGCTAATAAAACAGCGGCCGCTATGTATATCTTCTTCATTGTGTGTTAATTGCGATAAAAACTGTTTAACTAATAGTATGACGTACGTTTTACCCGAATAGTTACAATCAGAAAAATTATCGTTAATTATTATATTTAGCTGATATAAATTGGCAACCTTTTTTGCAATTTTACCATTCATGGCAATAGCGTACCGACAACAAATTGATGATGATACAGAGTTTGCGCTGTGGAAGATAGAGGAAACCGCCGACGAGCTATACAAACAGCTGCAACTGGACGAAACCGAAAAGGCCTACACCAAAAAACTAAGCAAGAGCAAGCGCTACCTGCACTGGCTGGGCACACGCGTTTTGCTGCGTAAAATGCTGCGTACCGAAGAATTTATTGACAGTAAGGTTGATAGCCATGGCAAACCTTACCTGGTGAGCCTACCCTACCATATATCGTTAAGCCACTCGTTTGATTATGCCGCGGTAATGATCAGCAAAACCAGCCCTGTAGGTATCGATATTGAACAGATAAAAGAAAAAGTAGAGCGCATTGCCCATAAGTTTATGCGCCCCGAAGAAATAGCTTTTATTGAAGACCGACATAAAATTCAGCAATTGTATGTGTGCTGGTGCGCTAAGGAGGCCGTGTATAAATGTTACGGCCAAAAAGAGGTATCATTTGCCGATAATATATCTTTGCAGCCTTTTACCTTTCAGCACCATGATATGCTGCAGGCTAAATTACACAAGGGCGAAGTTAACATAGATTACGAAGTTGGCTACCTGCAATACGAAGATTATATGATAGGATACGTGAAGGGATAATAATGAAGAACAAAAAAGTAATTTTTCAGGATTGGGGATTAACCGATTATCAGGTAGCATGGCAGCGACAGGAAACACTGTTTGGCGAAACCGTTAAGCTAAAAACCGAGATCCGTAACCGTACGCCTGTACTTGCCGAAGGCGATCCCGGGTTCGACGATACCATTACACCTAACTACCTTGTTTTTTGCGAGCACCCGCATGTATACACATTAGGTAAAAGCGGCAAAGCCGAGCATTTATTGCTGGATGAGCAGGGCCTTAAAGATAAAAACGCCGTTTATTACCCAGTTAATCGTGGCGGCGATATTACCTACCATGGCCCCGGCCAATTAGTAAGTTACCCTATTTTAGACCTCGACAACTTTTTTACCGATATACACCTTTACCTGCGCACGCTGGAAGAAGCCATTATTCTTACCCTTGCCCATTATAGCCTTAAAGGCGAACGCTACCCCGGTTATACCGGTGTTTGGTTTGATGCTGATAACGAGCACGCCCGAAAGGTCTGTGCTATGGGTGTACGCTGTAGCAGGTGGGTTACCATGCACGGGCTGTCATTTAACGTAAATACCGATCTTGATTATTTTAAGAACATTGTTCCCTGCGGCATTGATGATAAGGCGGTAACCTCAATTGAATTAGAACTGGGCCGAAAGGTTGATATAAACGAAGTTAAAGAAATCCTAAAACATCATATTTCCGTACTTTTTGGTATGGAGATGATTTAATGAGGATACGTACAATACTATTTTTGATTGGCACACTGGCTGCCTGCACAAAATCACCAAGTCAGCCACCGGCGGTAAAAACCATTGATAACAATATGCCTATTTCCGACTCACTAACATACCTGGCACTGGGCGACTCGTACACCATTGGCGAAGCTGTTCCGCAGGAGCAATCGTTCCCCTATCAATTGGTGCATAACCTTAATGCGACCAATCACTTTGTTGAGAAACCAGAGATCATCGCCGTAACTGGCTGGACCACCGGCGATCTTAAAAAAGGCATAACATCCCGAGATTTAAAAAACCATCAATACAACATAGTAACCCTGCTTATTGGCGTAAACAACCAGTACCGTGGCTATAGCAAGGAAGATTACCGTACCGAATTTATTGAGCTGTTAAATACTGCCATTAGCTATGCGGGCGGCAACAAGCAGCATGTATTTGTACTATCCATACCCGACTGGAGTGCTACCCCCTTTGCCAAAGCCAATGGTTTTGATCTTAACAAAGTAAATGTGGAGATAGATGGGTTTAATGCTATCAACAAGCAGGAAACCGAGACGCTGGGTGTAGCTTACGTAGATATTACCCCTTCGTCCCGCCAGGCGGCAAACGACTACGGCCTAACCGCTAACGATGGCCTGCACCCTTCTAACCGCATGTACAGTATGTGGGTGAACCAACTGCTCCCGGTGGTGAATGCACAGTTGAAGTATTAAATTTTACATTTTGCTCTGATGCTTATCTTTATATAATTAGTTAAGTATCATGGGAACAATCAAAATAAAACGGATCTACGAGCCTTTTGATAAGCAGGACGGTATGCGTATACTGGTTGACCGTTTATGGCCACGCGGTGTAAAAAAGGAAACGGCGCATCTTGATGAATGGATGAAAGCAATTGCCCCTTCTACCGAATTGCGAAAATGGTTTAACCACGATACGCCAAAATGGGACCAGTTCCAACTAAAGTATACGCATGAGCTTATGCAAAATGATGCTGTTAAAGAGCTGCTTGATCTTGTAAAAAAGCACAAAACAATTACCCTGCTCTACGCCGCCCACGACGAGAAACATAACCACGCTTTGGTTTTACAAGAATTTATAGGTGAGGTGCTTAAATAAACTACGGGTTATTTTTACAGTGATTTAAATTTTGTAGAAAATTTATATATTTAGGTAATTATAACCCTGTTATGAAAGCCTTATTTATTACCCTTATTTGTATTGTATTTGTTTTTGCCGGCTGTAAAAAAGAAGCCCAGCCCGGAACAGAAATAACTGCCAAAACCATACTTGGCAAATGGACGGTTTCGAGCATAACATATCAGAGCTACCGTGATGGAAAGCTTGAGCGCGAAGACCCGCTTGAAGCATATGCTTATGACTTTGAATTTAAAACTGATGGAACCGTTGGGTATACGGAAGGCGACGTAACTTCATCCGGCGAATTCAATATAAAATACGAATCGGGGAAATACTACTATTGGGTAGGTATACAGGGCCGTGCCGGTTACCTTGACGAAGGCAGGGCCGAAATTAAAATGATCAACAAAAACTCCTTCACACTCCGGTTCGAAACTTCCGACGTTACCGGCCTCAGATACGTGGTGCTTGAAACTATGGTGAGAAAGTAATTCTATCTAATTGATATCATGCGCGTCTCGTTTTTGTGCTTAACACTCCGGCAAACTAATAGGAATATTTATTGCCAGTCCGCCATCTGATGTTTCTTTGTATTTAGAGTTCATATCCTGGGCGGTTTGCCACATGGTGCGCACCACGGCATCCAGGCTTACCTTGGCTTTATCCGGGTTACTTTGCAGGGCCAGCTGGCTTGCGGTAATAGCTTTTATAGCCCCCATGGTATTGCGTTCGATACATGGCACCTGTACAAGGCCGCCGATAGGGTCGCAGGTCATGCCCAGGTGGTGTTCCATGGCTATTTCGGCTGCCATTAGTACTTGTCGCTGGTTGCCACCTAAACACTCTGTAAGCGCTGCTGCCGCCATTGCAGATGATACGCCAATTTCGGCCTGGCAGCCACCCATGGCCGCGGATATAGTAGCGCCTTTTTTGAAGATACTGCCTATCTCAGATGCGGTAAACAGGAACTGGATTATTTTTTGCTCATCAAAGCCATCGCAAAAGGATATGTAATATTGCAGCACAGCGGGTATAACACCTGCCGCGCCATTGGTGGGGGCGGTTACCACACGGCCAAAAGAGGCATTCTCCTCGTTCACAGCCAGCGCGAAACAACTTACCCAATCTAATATATTCTGGAAACTGTTACCGGTTTGCCGCATGGCCTGTACCCATTCGTTATAATTGGTATATGTTTGGCCTTTTAACAGGCGCTTATTTAACGCGCATGCACGGCGGGCAACATTAAGGCCGCCGGGAAGGCTCCCCGCGGTATGGCAGCCACGATACATACATTCCTGCATCACTTTAAATATATTGAGCACGCCGTTACGGGTTTCCTGTTCGGTTCGCCAGGCAAGCTCATTCTCCATTACCACTTCGGATATTTTAAGTCCCGTTTTTATACACCAGTGCAGCAGGTCGCCGGCGGTATCAATTGGGAACGGCAGGTCAACTTCAGTTTTATGATGGCTCTGCACGCCTTCCTTTACCACGAAGCCGCCACCTATAGAATAGAACGTGGCCGACACAGCTGTTTCGTTACTCAAAAAAGCCTGGAAAGTTACCGCGTTTGGGTGGTAAGGCAGGCTCTCGGTAAACAGGAACAGCATATCATCTTCAGCAAAGAAACTTATCTCTTTACTTCCGTTTAAAAGCAGTTTATGGGTATTGTTTATATCGGCTATTTTGGTGTCTATTTTATCCACCTCAAAGGTTACCGGGTCATCGCCGCTAAGGCCAAGCAGTATGGCTATATCGGTACCGTGCCCCTTGCCGGTTTTGGCCAGCGAACCGTAAAGGAGTATTTTTATTTCAACAACAAGTGGCAGCACTTCTTGCTGCTGCAACACTTCAACAAATTGCTGCGCGGCACGCCATGGCCCAAGCGTATGTGAGCTTGACGGGCCTATGCCTATCTTGAACATGTCAAATACAGAAATTTGCTCTCGTTGTTGCATCAATTTGGAGATTGTATATGAGGTAAAATTACGCAATTGAGCGCAGAGATTTGCAGTTTACTTACATCCCCGGCAGTTTTATTCCGGCGGCTTTCAGGTCGTTAATTATTGTTTCCTGTAGTGTTATTTTGGTATGCAAAAAATTTACCGGCTCAACCCATACCCTTACGGTAAAACGCATGCCGTCTGCTTCAAGTAGCAATACACCTACCCGGGTAGCGGGTTCATCTAAAACATTTGGGGTTTGTTTTATGGCTTTTGCTAAAATGCCTTTCACCTGCTCAATATCAACAGCAAAACCCAGCTTAAAATCTACATCAAGGCGTCGTTTACCCTGGCGGGTAATGTTGGTTATTACCTCATTAAACAGTTTACCGTTGGGTATTATAACTGTTTTATTATCGGCAGTAAGTATTTCGGTATAAAAAAGTTGTATGGCTTGTACGCGGCCGTCTTGCCCCTGGGCAATTATATGGTCGTCAATTCCGAATGGCTTTAACAGTAATATTAAAACCCCGCCTGCAAAATTTTGCAATGTACCGGATAATGCCAAACCTGCAGCCACACTTAAGGCACCAATAACTGTACTGATAAATGTAAGCTGAAAGCCTACAACATTAAATACGGTTATAATTAATACCGCATATAAAGCTGTGATAGACAGGCTTAGAAAAAATGGTTGTAAAGATGAATGGATCTCCCTTTTGCTCATCCGCCGGGTAAGGCTCGATTTAATGAACCCAATAACCCAAAGGCCCACAAAAAAAAGGACTATTCCGAATAAGAACTTTGGCCCATAATTTACCAGCCAAACGTGCAGTGTGTGATAGAATTCTTTAAGCTCCATAGATAGAAGCCAAAATTAAGACTTTTTTATTAACTATACAGGGTT
Organism: Mucilaginibacter sp.; assembly: GCF_028288105.1. GTDB lineage: Bacteria > Bacteroidota > Bacteroidia > Sphingobacteriales > Sphingobacteriaceae > Mucilaginibacter. The sequence continues at coordinate 27,141 of NZ_JAQBOI010000109.1, forward strand.
ACAAACAGCTCGGGGCCTTTAAACAAAAGCCACTCTACAATGCGGCTATGTATGTGTCTCCTTTTTTTTACTATTTGTTTCATACCAGCATATAATCAAATGCTATGCCTATTCACCCAAACGATAATAATGTTACATAAAATTAATATAAATGCGAATAACCATTGAATACTTGCTAATATTCAATTTGATAACCCATGCAGTATCCAGAAAAAAGGAAAAAGCTCTATAAACAAAGAATCCCTGTCTATAAAAATAGACAGGGGTTCCTGATATTATATTAGGGGTATTACATCATACCGCCCATGCCACCGCCGCCGCCCATTGATGGCATGCCACCTTTGTCGTCATCAGGCTCGTCTGCCAACACACACTCGGTGGTTAACAACATAGCCGCGATAGAAGCTGCGTTCTCTAATGCTACACGGCCTACTTTAGTAGGGTCGATAACACCTGCGCCAATTAAGTTCTCGTATTTATCGGTACGTGCGTTGTAACCAAAATCGCCAGAACCTTCTTTAACTTTTTGTACAACTATTGAACCTTCAATACCCGCGTTATCGCAGATCTGACGTAATGGCTCTTCAATAGCACGACGGATGATCTGGATACCAGTGTTTTCATCTTCGTTAGCACCTTTAAGATCTGTTAAAGCAACAACCGCACGGATGAAGGCAACGCCACCACCTGCAACAATACCTTCTTCAACAGCCGCACGGGTTGCATGTAAAGCATCGTCAACACGGTCTTTTTTCTCTTTCATTTCAACTTCAGAAGCAGCACCAATGTATAATACCGCAACACCGCCAGATAATTTGGCTAAACGTTCCTGAAGTTTTTCTTTATCGTAATCAGATGTAGTAGTTTCGATCTGCGCACGGATCTCGCCAACACGGCCTTTGATCAAGTCATGATCACCAGAACCATTAACAAGTGTAGTGTTGTCTTTATCAATAGTGATCTTTTCTGCCTGGCCTAACATTGAAAGGTCTGCGCTTTCTAATTTGTAACCACGCTCTTCAGATATTACCGTACCACCTGTTAAAACAGCGATATCTTCTAACATTGCTTTACGACGATCGCCAAAGCCTGGTGCTTTAACAGCAGCGACTTTAAGCGAACCGCGAATTTTGTTAACTACTAAGGTAGCTAATGCTTCGCCGTCTAAATCTTCAGCAATAATTAAAAGTGGTTTACCTGTTTGTACTTGTTTCTCCAGGATAGGAAGTAATTCCTTCATTGAAGAGATCTTTTTATCGTAGATAAGGATGTATGGGTTTTCTAACTCAACTTCCATTTTATCTGAATTGGTAACAAAGTATGGAGAAAGGTAACCACGGTCAAACTGCATACCTTCAACAGTTTTAACTTCAGTTTCAGTACCTTTTGCTTCTTCAACAGTGATAACACCTGATGTACCAACTTTTTGCATAGCCTCAGCTATTAATGAGCCGATAACTTCATCGTTATTAGCAGATATAGCAGCTACTTGTTTTATTTTGTTGTTGTCTTCGCCAACAGTTTGTGATTGAGCTTTTAAGTTTGCTACTACAGCAGCAACCGCTTTATCAATACCGCGTTTCAAATCCATTGGGTTTGCACCTGCTGCAACGTTTTTAATACCTGCAGTAACAATAGCTTGCGCTAAAACGGTAGCAGTAGTAGTCCCATCACCTGCAATATCAGCGGTTTTTGATGCAACTTCTTTAACCATTTGTGCACCCATATTTTCAATAGGGTCTTTAAGTTCAATTTCTTTAGCTACAGTAACACCATCTTTAGTAACAACTGGTGAACCAAACTTTTTATCGATAATTACGTGACGGCCTTTAGGGCCTAATGTAACTTTAACCGCGTTAGCTAAAATATCAACACCACGCTTTAAAGCGTCACGTGCCTCAACATTATATTTAACTTGTTTTGCCATTTATTTTTTTATTTATTGAATTAATGATTTAGTGAATTAGTGATTAAGAAGTGAAGGAAAGATCGGTCACTTTATAATTCAGTAATTAGTTAAGGACTGCGTAAATGTCAGATTCGCGCATGATCAAATATTCCTTACCATCAAGAGTGATCTCGGTACCGGCATATTTACCATATAAAACTTCGTCACCAACTTTAACGGTCATAGGGATAAGGGCGCCTGATGCATCAGCATACCTACCAGGGCCAACAGATACGATGGTTCCTTTTTGTGGTTTCTCCTGTGCTGTTTCCGGGATGTAAATACCAGAAGCGGTTTTGGTTTCTGCAGCAGCAGCTTCAACAACCACTCTGTCTGCACTTGGTTTAATGTTTAATGACATAGTAATACTATTTTGATTTTATAATTTTAAGTTTTCGTTTATGCTTTTCACATCAATTATGCCAAGCGGCAAAATTTTTATGTATTGGCATGTTTACTGTTTTATTGTCACCTTTTGCATGTAAGCTTACAACATGCTCATATGAACTTAATATACAAGTGCCATCATGTCAGTAACCGTATTTTCAGCAAAAAAGGCCTTGGAATAATCCAAAGCCTTTTTTGGTATGTGCTTAAAATGCTAATTACTTTTTAGGAGCAGGCTGCGCCGGTGCAGGTGTAGTTGCAGGCGTGTTTAATGGTGCCGTTGCCGGAGCTGCAGATGGTTTAGATGCCTTCTTAATTTGCTCCATTAATTGAGGATCGTCGCTTTTTTGCGCGCCACCTTTAACAGATACATTAATAATAAGCGATAAAACCATAATGCTGATAGCCAGCACCCAGGTACCTTTTTCTAAGAAATCGCCGGTTTTTTGTACGCCCATTAATTGTGACGAACCTGAAAAATTTGATGCTAAACCGCCGCCTTTAGGGTTTTGGATTAATACGATCAGCCCTAAAAGGACACATAAAATGATCGTGATGATGATTAAAACTAAATACATTTCTTATTATATCAATTGGTTTTCTTTTCTAACTGTTCAATCTGGGCAGCAAAGTAAAGCTTTTTTTCCGGAAATTTCAATATCAATTTTTTATAAGTAGCTATCGCTTTATGATATAGCATCTGGTCGTTATATATACGGGCCAGTGTTTCCGTTACCAGTTCGTCCTGGTCTTCCGAGCTTTTCTTCGCTTTATTCTCATTATCCAGCTTATCTGCCGATAGAGGCTTTATCTGCGGCTCGGTATGTATGAACCGCTCTATAATAATATCTTCTTTTTTATTTTGGTCAAATTCTACTCTTGCCGCGTCGGCGTCCCTATCCACACCACCTGCTGATGTAAGGCTGAATATATTTTCGTAATACTGTTGCTGCAATTCATCAGCAGTACTCATTTTTGATGGGACGGCTGTTTCGGTTCCACCAAAGTTATCTGCTGTATCCGCGTAAGGCTGAAAATTACCGGCATGCTCTTTACGGGTTTTATTTAGCCACCACATAAAGGTATAAGGCATTTTATCATCATCGTAACGTGAAACTTCCTGCGTTTCGGCAGTTGGCTCAGTTACGGTTTGCGGCTGTTCTGCTATGTTTGATGTGTTTTCTGCAGGTGCAGCATTACGCAATTCATCCAGTTTTTTATCAAATCTCAGATAATCGGCATTTACTATGCCTCCTAAAATAAGCCGTTCTTCCTGCTCGTTAATACTTCTTTCAGCATTTTGCGCCGGCTCCACAGCCTGCTCCGGCTGATGGAACAATACAAACGATGCCTCTTCTTCTTCGGGCCCCATCTCTATAGTAGGGTCGCTAAACCTTGCTTCGGTAACGGGCTCGGCAGGGGCGTTATATTCTTCGCTCGCGATGGCCTCAAAACCAATATCCTCTATACTTACTATCTCATCATACACCTCATCCTCAATATCGTGATGCGGATGCTCTGGCGTATGGCTATTATCTGGTTTAGGGAAACGAGAACCATAACCCTGGTTTTCTTCTTTTAAAGATGACAAGTTTTCATCTGCCTCCGGCGGGTTTTGATCAACAGTTCCTTCAATTACAGGTTCTGTTTTAATCTCGTCGGTTTCATTATTAATTTCTGTCGATTCAGCTATCTCTTTATCAGCCTCTTCAATAATCGGTGCCTCTGTTATCTCTTCGTAGGTTTCATCCTGATACTCGTCTTGTACCGGCTCCGTTTGTGGTTCGTCGGTTACAATAACTTCTTCCTGCCCGTTATTATTGTTTTGGTGATTTATGTAGATATTATCCGCTAAAGGAAGTATGCTTGAGCTTTTAACTACCGCCAGATCTTCGGGGTGGTTAACCAGTTTGTGTAAAATACGGGGGCTATAATAAACCGCGGCCTTGCTTAATTGTTGCTTATTGCCTGCACGGGCAAGCAATACCTGTAATATCCCGCTTTGCGGATTATCAAGAACCAAACGCTCCAGGCTTTGGGTATATGTCGAACCTGTGTCGGCCGGATTGGCCAGCAAGTCCCATAAAATTTCTTTTTGCCTGTTATCTAAGTATTGATCCACCTGGTTTTTTAAAATAATTACCTATTAATTCCAATTGGCAAAGGCCCTGTTAAAAATATCTTCTGTTAACTGCTTAACTATGTCCTGTATCAAACTCTGTTCCTGCGCTGTACTTTCGCCTGTAAATTCTTTATATTTAGTGAACGGTTCTTCAAAACTAAGCTTTTTATCGGCTTCGTATACATATTTCACGTTAACCGTTATGGTTAAACGGCTTGCTCCTGCAATTGGCGGGGCGTTATTATTTGTAGCCTGTATAGAAACCGGTGCAATGCTATAGCCTATAATAGCCCCGCTCATGGTGGCGTTTGCCTCGCCACGTACAATGCTTATGCTTGTTTGCGTACGGATACGGTTTTTTAATGCTTCAGTAAAAGTTTGGCTTAAAGTGCTCACTACAAGCGGTGCATTATTTTCAAAAAACTGTATGTCTATTGTTTTCAGGTCGGGGGGTATTGATGCGCCGTTAAGTGAAAGTTTATAGGCACACGATGCCAGAAATATACTGCCGGTACCTGTTGTTACCAGGCTTAAAAATTGCCTTCTCCTCATTTATATCTATAAATCTAATTCTTTTATTTTGCGATACAAAGTCCTTTCTGATATACCCAGCTCGTTAGCGGCAAGCTTGCGTTTGCCTTTATGCTTTTTAAGTGCTTTACGTATCAGGTCAGATTCTTTTTCAATCAGCGATAACGATTCTTCAACCTCTTCGGCCTCTTGCGTTAAGTTGTAATCATTACTATTGCCCGCGTTATTGTTAACGGGCTGCTGCAGCGTAAATTGTGCATCGTGGTTATTGTTTGGCAATTCAATATCCCGATACAATTGGGTTATAGCCTGCGAGTTGTTTTGATAGTTGGTGCTCACACCGCCGTGCTCAATAATATCGGCTACCAGCTTTTTCAACTCCACCATATCGCGCTTCATATCAAACAGCACTTTATACAGGATATCCCTTTCAGAAAAATCTTCTTTAGGTTGATTATCCAGGCGCATAGGCAGGTTGCTCCTGCTGGCTTCATGCGGGATATAGGTTGACAAAGTTGCCGCTGTTATTACACGGTCGCGCTCTAAAACAGCTAATTGCTCGGCCATATTTTTTAACTGGCGAACGTTACCCGGCCATGAATAATTGATAAGTACCTGCTGCGCTTCCTCATCCAATTGAATAGGCGGGGTGCGGTATTTATCAGTAAAATCTGCTGTGAATTTGCGGAACAGCAAAAATACATCTTCTTTCCTATCGCGCAGTGGCGGGATCCGTAGTGGAACGGTATTTAACCTGTAGTAAAGGTCTTCCCTAAACCTGCCGGCTTTTACGGCATCGTAAACATCAACATTGGTTGCGGCAATAACACGTACGTTAGTTTTTTCTACTTTAGATGAACCCACCCTTATATACTGGCCGGATTCTAAAACACGTAGCAAACGCGCCTGTGTACCCAAGGGCATCTCGGCAATTTCGTCAAGGAATATAGTACCACCATTAACGGTTTCAAAATAACCTTTACGTTCGCCAATAGCACCTGTATAAGCACCTTTTTCGTGGCCAAAAAGTTCTGAATCAATAGTACCTTCCGGGATAGCACCGCAGTTAACTGCGATGAACGGCCCATGCTTGCGCGGACTCATCTGGTGAATGATGTGCGAAAAAACCTCTTTACCGCTACCGCTTTCGCCGGTAATTAATACCGAGATATCAGTAGGTGCAACCTGGTTCGCAATATTTATAGCCCTGTTCAACAACGGCGAATTACCGATGATGCCAAAACGTTGTTTAATTTCTTGAATATCCATATTTGTTAGTGAGTAGTTGATTGGATTGAATTGGTGAGTAGTTGTTACTTTGCCAAACCACTCTCTTAATCAACACAATTAACTCAATCAACAATAGTTCCTATCAATGTTGCCGAGGTAGTCCTCTCCACCAATACATTTACATATTGGCCCGGTTTGTAATTTTCACTTACCGGGAATATTACCATAGCGTTCTGATCACTTCGGCCGCAATAATCTTTGTCAGATTTTTTAGAGTAGCCTTCTATCAGCACCTTCTCTACTTTGCCAATCCGCGCCTGCATCCGGTAAAAAGAATATTCCTGCTGCTTGGCTACGATCTGTGCTAAACGGCGTTGTTTAATTTCCTCGGGGATATCATCCGCATAACGTTTGGCTGCTAATGTACCCGGCCTTTCGCTGTATTTAAACATGTAAGCAAAATCGTACTTTACGTAATCCATCATGGTTACGGTATCGTTATGCTCGTCTTCTGTTTCGGTGCAAAAACCGGTGATCACATCTGTTGATATAGCACATTCCGGTATTATCCTGCGGATAGCATCTATCCTGTTCATATACCATTCGCGGTCGTAAGTACGGTTCATGATATCCAGGATACGGCTGTTACCGCTTTGCACCGGCAGGTGTATATAATTGCAGATGTTCTCGTATTTGGCAATGGTATGCAAAACCTCGTCGGTAATATCTTTAGGGTGCGATGTGGAAAAACGCACACGCAACTCCGGACTAACCAATGCAACCATCTCTAACAGGTTGGCAAAGTTTACAACTTCCGGAGCCTCACCTAAATCCTCTCCAAAGGAGAGGACTTTTCCGTCCTCTTCAGAACCCTCTCCTTTGGAGAGGGCAGGGTGAGGCTTTGTCCATTTGTATGAGTCCACATTTTGGCCCAACAGCGTTACTTCGCGGTAGCCTTTATCAAAAAGATCTTTACATTCAGCTACAACAGAATAAGCATCACGACTACGCTCGCGGCCACGGGTAAAAGGCACTACGCAAAACGAGCACATATTATCGCAGCCACGCATAATAGATACAAAGGCATTAATGCCGTTGCTGTTTAATCTTACCGGGCTAATATCTGCATAGGTTTCTTCGCGGCTAAGCAGTACGTTAACTGCACGCTGGCCACTATCAACCTGTTCTATTAAATTTGGCAGATCGCGGTAGGCATCGGGGCCAACCACAACATCAACCAATTTTTCTTCTTCTAAAAATTTGGCTTTTAAACGCTCGGCCATACAGCCCAACACGCCAACCACCATACCGGGGTTTCTAAATTTAGCACCGGCAAATTCTTTCAGTCGGTTACGTACCCGCACCTCAGCGTTCTCACGAATGGAACAGGTGTTAATGAAAATCACATCGGCATTATTAAAATCTGATGTGGTTTCAAAACCTTTCTCGGCTAATATCGAAGCTACTATTTCACTGTCAGAGAAGTTCATGGCACAGCCATAGCTTTCAATATAAAGCTTACGCCCATTATGTTTACCAACAGGCTCTAATATTAAAGCCTCGCCCTGCCTGCTCTCATCATGCACTTTATCCGGAATAAGCAAATCCATTGTCATCTAAAAAATTGAACAGCAAAAATACATAATTTTTATATAATGATGTGACAGTTTGTCAGCGTTTAACAATTTTCGGTTTTTGTTGTTACAATAAACGATTAGCCACCATAGGGTTGCTTAAAAACAAATAATTATGAGAATAAGTAATGGCTGTTAAATTTTTAAAGCACAGGTGGCAAAAAATACTGCTCATTGTAATGGGCATATTGGTATTATTGGTATTGATACCCGCACTATTTCTTAATAGCTTTTTAGCCCCAAAGCTTTCGGATAAATTAAAAGAAGCTGTTTTAAAAGGAACTGATAGTCTTTACACCATCAACTACAGCGATCTTGACCTGAATGTATTGCAGGGCAAAGCAGTGCTTTACGATATTACATTTAAGCCAGATACAGTCGTTTATAAACAGATGAAAAAGCGGGGCGCGGCGCCCAATAATTTATATGAACTGCATGTTAAACGCCTATATATATCAAACGCGCACGCATTTGAGCTGTACTTTAAAAAGAAGCTGAATATTGGCCGCATCACTTTAAACTCTCCCGAAATATTGATCAGTAAATATTCGGATAAGGGTACCGATACAGCAAAGAAGGACAAACGTACCCTTTACCAAAAAATCTCAAAAAGTTTAAAACTGGTGCATGTTGGCGAGATACTTTTTACTGATATAAATTACAAGCAACGCAATTATACCGGCCCTAAAGTTGCCGTATCTCAACTTAAGGAAATGGATTTAAAGGCTACCGATTTGCTGATAGATTCGGCTACCCAAACTGATACTTCGCGCTTTTTATATTGTAAAGACATTACTACCGAATTAAAAAACTACAGCAGTAAATCGGGCGATGGATTGTACACCTTTAAAGTTAAATCTACCAAACTATCCACCCAAACAAAAAAGCTTACCATAACCGGGTTAGACTTAAAGCCGATAGACCGGGCCGCGTTTTTCCAGAAAAGCAAAAAAGACCGCTTCACCCTGCATCTTGAAAACATAACGCTTAACAATTTCGATTATATCACTTACCAAAAATCACAAATTATTGATATTAAAAAACTGATAATTGACAAAGGATATTTCGCGGTATTCAGCAACTATAATGGCCAGCTTAAAACTACCGACAGGCTGGTAACCTTCCCGCACTGGGCCATACGTCATGCTATTAAAGCTACCTTAAATATTGATACGCTCGACCTGAAGCGCATGAGCTTTATGTATTCACAGCTTAATAAAACATCAAAAAAGTTTGGCCATCTAAAGTTTAATGACATAAACGGCAGGTTCCGCAACCTAACCAATCGTAAGGAAGACCTGAAAAAGAATAACCTGGCCACCGCAAATATTACCAGCTATTTTATGGGTAAGGCAAAGTTCGATCTGCATTTTGTGTTTAACCTTAACGATGCTGCTTACAGTTACTCTTACAAAGGCCACCTTGCCCCAATGAACATGGCCGATGTAAACCCCGTTCTGATGCCGCTATCTATGGTTAAAATAACATCGGGCAGGGTAAGCAGCTTTGATTTTGACGTTCACAGCACCCAAAAGCTATCAAAAGGCACTGTTTCCTTTTTATATAAAGACCTGAACGTTGATGTGCTGCGCCCCGATTACACCAAAAAAACCCTGATCAGCGCCCTGGCCAATACCGTAATTTTAAAACACGATAACCCGGATGACGGCGATAAAACACCAAGATTGACTAATGTTGTATACATCCGCCCTGCAAATTTCCCGTTCTTTAAAACAGTTTGGCACGTGTTGCTCAACGGCATAAAAAACTGCGCAGGCATAGGCCCCGCCCAGGAGAAAAAGCTTAGTCAGCAAACGGATTCAAACGACAAAAAAGAGCAGGAAAAGATCATCAAAAAGGCCGTAAAGGAAAAAGAGAAAGAGGATAAGAAGTTTAAAGAAAAAGTGAAGGAGAAGGCCGAGGGGAAGAAGAGTTAAA
>NZ_JAQBOI010000118.1 GCF_028288105.1 Mucilaginibacter sp.
GCCCAAAGGCGATGGTTATGGCGGGTATAGGTCTCGATGAACAGGTCGGCAGAGGGCAGGCCGATGTCTTTTAGCTTATAAGTACCGTAAAGTTCGTGCAGTGTTTCTTCGGCGTTTTTATCAAAATCCCAAATGGTATGGTCAAGGTCGAAGAAAATGTGTTTGTAAATTTTAGATGTACGATTTACGATTTTAGATTGTGGCATAATAACGCGAAGTTACAACATTTAAATATTCGTAAAATGCAGTTGGCCGCAATGGTTGTTTACAAGCGTACATTACAAAGTATTCTATAATAATTATAACCGGAATTAGCAATGGTAGAGAACATGAAAACCAGCAACCGGCTTTATAAAGTCTTGATCTGAAATTATCACTATTTTGTTTATTATACCTTTTATCAATCCAATACCCTAAGTTGTAAAAAATATTAGCGATGCCCATCATTATTAAATATCCAATTCCTTGAAATAGAATAGTAAATAAAGTTATTTCAAAATCCTCAACATAAGGGGCTATTAACAAAGATCCTAAGATCGCATAATAGATAAAAGCAATTATTCCGGCTAACGCTAAAAAAATATTGTATTGAAAACGCCTTTGCCGCCACCAGTTGCGTTTATAATTGTTTATACTTATTTTATTCATTCAAATCGTAAATCTAAAATCGTCCATCGTAAATCTTCCTTACACCTTCTCCCCAAAAGCCAGATCACCCGCATCACCTAATCCCGGAACTATGTAAGCTTTGCTGGTCATTTCGTCATCAACTGCGCAGGTCCAGATCTGTGCTTTTGGCAAGTTGGCACGCACATGGGTAATGCCTTCGGTGCTGGCAATAACGGCGGCTATGTGCAGGGCTTTAAGATTGTATTGCGCCATAATCTCTTTACAAACACAAACTATGCTTTGCCCGGTGGCCAACATGGTATCGCACATGATCAGTGTTTTACCCTCCAGGTTTGGGGTTGATATATGATCTACCTGAATGGTGAATGCCCCACTTTTTTTAACGTTGCGGCAGGCAGTTGCAAATGCGCATGCAGAGCGGTCGAAAAAATTAATAAAGCCCTGGTGAAAGGGGAGGCCGGCACGCAGTATGGTGGCAATAACGGGTTGGTCGGCGGATAAATTTACGTTGGCAATGCCCAATGGGGTTTGCACATCAGTCATGTCATATTTTAGGGTCTTACTTATTTCGTAAGCCAGTATTTCACCCAGTCTTTCCTGGTTCTTACGAAAACGGAACTTATCCTGCTGCGCGTTCACATCGCGCAGTTCGGCCAAAAACTGATTGGCAATAGTGTCGGTTTTGTTGAGGATGAAAATCATTCTTAAAATTAAAGTTTTTAAGTAAAAAACAGGCTATTTTATTTTTGACCTAAAAGCCAAATTATCGATGAATAAAATTTATCTTGATTATATGTAGTTAACTACGTAGGTTTGTACATAAATTAAAAGTATTATGAATTTTATAACACAGATAAATACTTTAAACAACAGCCATTGCAAAGAAATTATCGACATAATCCTCCCTATACAGCAAATAGAATTTAACGTCCCCGTAACGCTTGAAGGCCAGCCCGACCTGTTGGATATTGAAACCAATTACCACCAAACAGGCGGCAATTTCTGGGGCGCTTTTCATAACGGCGAGTTGGTTGGCACCATTGCCATCATTGCAATAGGCAATAATGCCGGCGCTTTGCGCAAAATGTTTGTGCGTAAAGAATACCGTGGCAAAGAGTTGGGGATAGCGCAACTATTGTTAGATACGTTGATAGCTTATTGCAAACAAAACGAGATAAACGCTATATATTTAGGCACTGTTGATATGCTGAAGGCGGCCCATCGTTTTTACGAAAAAAATGGATTTACCCAACTGGACAAAGCAGAACTACCCAAATCATTCCCACTAATGGGGGCCGATAATATTTTTTATGAATTATATTTAGGCAATTAGCCTGACAACAAATGAACGTTATTGACGAATCGGGAATTTTAGCTATTTCCACAAGGCTGCAACGCCTTGCCGAGACGCTTCGTAAGGATGGCGTGCTTATTTACAAAGCAAACAATATCGACTTTGAACCTAAATGGTTCCCGGTTATTTATACCCTGCACTTTAAACCGGTTTTAAGCGTAGTTGAAATTGCCAACGAAATAGGATACACCCATCCATCTACCATCAGTTTGCTTAAAGAGTTGGAGAAAGAAAAACTTATCCGTTCCAAAAAAGATAAAGCCGATGAGCGCAAACGGCTCATTCAGCTAACTGCTAAAGGCCACGCGCTGGTTGAACAAATGAAACCCGTTTGGGAAATTATGAAGGGCGCTGCTGCCGAACTTGCTAATACCCAAAATAATCTCATGAAAGCTATTGCTGAAGTAGAAGAACAAATTAGCGAACAAAGTTTTTTTGCCAGGGCACAGCGCTTAAGATCTTCAAAATAATCATTATCTAATTGTGGTGCCTTAATCCGGGCCGAACATAAATCAGGTGCGCCTGTTGTAATAAAATATAAAGATCGGTATAAACTATTGTTGACATACTGTTGTCATTATTGTTGGCTTACTTTGATCTGTAAACCCTAATGCAGGATTATTTGTATTTTTACATTATACATGGATTTTAAAATAACTTCCCAATACGTACCCTCCGGCGACCAGCCCAGTGCCATTAAGCAACTGGTTGATGGTGTAAACAATGCCGACCCTTTTCAAACACTTTTGGGCGTTACAGGGTCTGGTAAAACGTTTACCATTGCCAACGTAATTGAGCAAACCCAAAAGCCAACGCTGATACTTAGCCATAACAAAACGCTGGCGGCGCAACTGTACGGCGAGTTTAAGCAGTTTTTCCCGGATAACGCGGTAAACTACTTTGTATCATACTATGATTATTACCAGCCCGAGGCATTTATTCCCTCGTCAAATACCTATATAGAAAAAGACCTGCAGATAAATGAGGAGATAGAAAAACTGCGTTTGCGTACCACTTCGGCACTCATGAGCGGCAGGAGGGATGTGATCGTGGTATCGTCCATATCCTGCATTTATGGTATGGGTAACCCCGAAGATTTTGCCAATTCGGTATTTAAATTCGCGGTAGGTACCCGCATTAGCCGCAACGCTTTTTTACACAGATTGGTTGAAATATTATACGCCCGCACCACTGCCGATTTTAAACGCGGAACCTTTAGGGTGAAGGGCGATACCGTGGATATTTTCCCGGCTTATATGGATTATGCTTACCGCATTTCCTTTTTTGGGGATGACATCGAGGAGCTAAGTACTTTTGATATCACCACGGGCAAAACCATAGAGAAGATGACCCACATGGTGGTTTATCCCGCCAACCTTTACGTTGCCCCGCGCGAGCGCTTCCAGCAATCTGTTTGGGCTATACAGGAAGAGCTGGAAACCCGCAAGAAACAATTTATTGACGATGGCAGGTTCATCGAAGCCAAACGCCTTGAGGAAAGGGTTAATTACGATTTGGAGATGATCCGCGAGTTGGGTTATTGTAGTGGTATTGAAAATTATTCACGCTTTTTTGATGGCCGCCAGCCGGGTATGCGCCCATTCTGTCTACTGGATTATTTCCCTGATGATTACCTGATGGTGATTGACGAAAGCCACGTAACTGTGCCGCAGATCCGCGCTATGTATGGTGGTGACAGGTCGAGGAAGATCTCGTTGGTTGATTATGGTTTCCGTTTGCCTGCGGCGATGGATAACCGCCCGTTAAACTTCCAGGAGTTTGAACGCCTGGCACCGCAAACCATTTATGTAAGCGCGACCCCTGCCGATTTCGAATTGGAAAAATCTGGCGGTGTGGTAGTAGAACAGGTGATACGCCCAACCGGGTTACTTGATCCTGTCATAGAAGTTCGCCCGGTGATAAACCAGGTAGATGACCTGTTGGACGAGGTAGATAAAACCATTAAAATGGGCGACCGCATTCTGGTAACCACCCTAACCAAACGCATGGCCGAAGAACTGGCTAAGTACATGGATAGGCTGGGCATTAAGTGCCGCTACATTCACTCGGAAGTAAAAACCCTGCAGCGGGTAGAGATACTGCGTGGCCTTCGCCTCGGTGAGTTTGATGTACTGATAGGTATCAACTTACTACGTGAGGGACTGGATCTGCCGGAGGTATCATTGGTAGCTATTTTGGATGCTGATAAAGAAGGTTTCCTGCGGTCGGAGCGGTCGTTAATACAAACTATTGGCCGTGCTGCCCGTAACGACAGGGGCCGGGTTATTATGTATGCCGATAAAATAACCGATTCCATGCAAATTACGATGGACGAAACCAATCGCCGCCGCGAACTGCAGATAAAATATAATACCGAGCATGGCATAACGCCAAGAACAGTTGGTAAATCCCGTGAGGAAATTATGGAGCAAACCTCTGTGGTCGACTTTAAAGGTGGTGTGCAGCAGGCCTATGTGGAAACCGACATGGTTAGCCTTGCCGCCGACCCTATTGTACAGTACATGACCAAGCCCGACTTGAAAAAATCTATCGAAAGTACCCGCAAGGATATGGTATCGGCAGCAAAAAATATGGATTTCCTGCTGGCCGCCAAGCTGCGTGATGAAATGTTTGCACTGGAAAAGATGATGGAAGAGAAGTTTTCTTAGATGTGCAGATTACAGATGTGCGGATATGCAAATGAGCTTCATTTGCACATTTGCACATCTGCATATTTGCACATTGTATAATTTGAAACAAATTATACGTTATATACTTATATTTGTAAGCTAAATTAAAACCAGATGGGTCTAATACGTTTTTTGATCATAACCATTTGTTCGTTATATATCATACGCAGCCTGGTGCGTATATTTTTGCCTATGCTATTTAATAGTGTAATAACTAAAGCACAAGAGCAGGCACGCCAGCAGCAACAAAACTACCAACAACAGCAGCAACCAAGGCCTGATGGACGTGTACGGGTCGACTATAAACCCGATGCAAAAAGTTCGGTGCCTGATTCTGAAGGGGAATTTGTAGATTACGAAGAAATAAAATAAACCAATGCTACCCGAAGGGCTATATAAACGCAGGCGCGGTCACAACAATACACCGCCATCGGTACTGTTAATACTTACCAACTGTATTGTGCTTGCCGTTTTAATACAGTTGTTTATTGGCTGCAGCACTATCAATAACTTTTTCTGGATAGCTATAGGCATACTCGCGCTTTATAATGTTTACAACATCCGCCGCAACCGCGAGGAATACAATAAACTGAATGTTATTGTGTACATAGTTAGTATTTTGATTATGCTATTCCTGTTCTATTATTATAGCAACCAACCCCATAATTGCTAATTAAATATCTTATAAAAACTTATCGTTTCTAATCTCATTCAAATTTCTATTTTTGAACATTATAAATATTATCCCTAAAAGAGTTTAAATGAATAACTGGATCAAGCGGAATAGTGGGCACCTTATTGTTGCTGCAATTTTTTTCGTACTAACATTTGCCTATTTCTTTAACCCTATTATGCAGGGTAAGATTTTATATCAGGGAGATGTTTTGCAGGCCCAGGCCATGCAAAAAGAGATAATGGATGTTAAAGCTGCCACCGGCAAGGCCCCATTATGGACAAACCAAATGTTTGGCGGTATGCCCAGCTACCAGATATGGGCAAAATACGGTTCTAACATTACTACACACGTAATTGATGTTTTAAAATCAGTTTTCCCTAACCCGGTTGATACTGTATTGCTATATCTTTTTGGCGCTTACCTTTTATTCTGCACTTTAAAACTGAATCATTGGCTGGCAGCGGCAGGAGCGGTAGCATTCGCTTTTTCTTCCTATAACTTTATTTATATTGATGCCGGGCACGCCAACCAAGCGTATGCTATAGCGTTTTTTGCGCCAATAGTAGCCGGTATAATCATGACGCTTAGGGGCCAGTACATTACAGGCGGTGCTTTAACAGCATTATTTCTGGCAATGGAAATACGGTCAAACCACGTGCAGATGACCTTTTATCTGCTATTGGCTATCATCATATTAGTATGTATCGAGCTTTATCATGCTATAAAAGCAAAACAGACCAAACCTTTCTTAAAATCAATAGCCTATCTATCTGCCGCCACTATCCTGGCAGTAATTGTAAATGCAGGGTCGTTATGGACAACTTACGAATACAGCCATTACACCATTCGTGGTAAACCGAACTTAAAAAGCGAAACAGGTGCGGCAAGTTCCGGACTTGATAAAGAGTATGCTTACAACTGGAGCCAAAGCGTAACAGAATGCTTTACCTTCTTTATCCCTAATGCATACGGCGGTGCTACGGGTGGCCCGGCGGTTGATGACTCAAAGGTTGTAAAAATATTAACAGAAAAAGGTATTGACGCTGCACAGGCACAGCAATTTGCCAGCCAGTTACCCACTTATTGGGGTAATAAACCAAGCACATCCGGCCCATGGTATTTTGGCGCCATTGTGTTTTTCCTTTTTGTTTTAGGCTTACTCATAGTTAAGAACAGGATAAAATGGTGGTTGCTTTCGGCCGTATTGCTGAGCGTGTTCCTGTCGTTTGGTAAGAACCTGCCTTTCCTTTCCGATCTGTTCTTTAACTACTTCCCGCTATACAACAAGTTTCGCGCGGTTGAATCAACATTAGTAATTGCGTCGTTGTGTTTCCCTATCCTGGGTTTCCTTGCACTTAACGAAGTGTTTATTAACCGTGATAAACCATATATTTTTAACAAAGCTAAACTGGCGTTTTACATTACAGGCGGCATAACCCTGTTAATGATAGCATTGCCAGGCCTGTTCCTTACCTTTAAATCAACCGAGCACCAAACCTTGGTATCGGGGCTTACGCAAGCATTCCAGGGTAACTCTGGTATGGCTAACTCTGTTGCTAACGCATTGGTACAAGATCGCGAATCGTTAGAAAGAGCGGACGCTATACGCACACTGATATTTATAGCGTTAGCCTTTGGTTTGTTATGGATTGTTATCAAACAAAAAATAAGCACAACCTTTGCCGCACTTGCATTTATGGGCATCATATTGGTTGATATGTGGAGTGTTGACAAGCGTTATTTAAAGGATGATAATTTTATCCCGAAAGAAAACATGGACCGCGCCTATACACCACGCGAGGTTGATGAATTTATTATGCGTGATAAAGACCCCGACTTTAGGGTGATGGATATGAGCCTTCCTGATCCTTTCCATGATTCACGCTCTTCCTACTTCTTTAAAACGGTAGGTGGTTTCCATTCGGCCCGGTTAAGGCGTTTTGATGAATTGGTAGAAAATCAGTTTACCAAAAGCATGAACCAGGATGTATTGGATATGCTAAATACCAAATACATTATTACTGCCGACCCAAAAACCGGTACTGCAAGTATGCATGCAAATTCAACAGCATGCGGCCATGCCTGGTTTGTGCAAAGCATTAAGTATGTAAAAGATGCCGATCAGGAAATGCAGGCTATCAGCAGCTTTTCGCCTAAGGATGAAGTAATGATAGACCAGAAGTACAAAAGTCTTGTAGAGGCAAAACCTTTAGGTGCTACTGTAAATGGTACAATTGAGCTAACCAGTTACCAGCCCGATCACCTTACTTACCAAACTGGTTCAACATCAAACCAGGTAGCTGTATTCTCTGAGATATATTATGAAAAAGGCTGGAAAATGCTGATAGATGGCGTTGAGCAACCTTACTATCGTGCCGATTATTTATTACGTGCGGCAACTATCCCGTTAGGTAACCACAAGGTTGAATTTATATTCCACCCAACATCTTACTACGCCGGCGAGAACATCTCGTTAGCGGGCTCGATATTGCTTGTGCTGGCATTGGTTGGTGCAGTATACGTTGAAAACAAAAAGAAAAAACCGGCAGCTAAAAAGGCTTAAGGATTACATCTTGATATTAAAAGAGCGATGGGTTTGTACTCATCGCTCTTTTTTGTACACCAAATCGTCATTGCGAGGTACGAAGCAATCTCTTTAGGATGGTTGTACAACTTGCATGAAGGACTTGCTCAAAGAGATTGCTTCGTACCTCGCAATTGTAAGGGTTACGTAATTCGGTAACAGAATCAGGTATTTTTATTTGTTGTTTAGGGTGACCATATCGATAGGTTTCTTGCCGCTGATCCCCTGATGTGGTC
>NZ_JAQBOI010000127.1 GCF_028288105.1 Mucilaginibacter sp.
ACCCAAACCCGTGCGGCTGATGAAGCGACCTTAACCGAACAATTAGTCCGAAGGGCGAACCGCCATTTAACCGAAGGCGTAACCACCATAGAAGTTAAAAGCGGGTATGGTTTAAGCCTGAAGGAAGAGCTAAAGCAGCTGCGTGCCATTAAAGCGGCATCGGCCCAAACTAAAGCGAAACTTGTGCCGACCTGCCTTGCGGCACACATGGTGCCGAAAGATTTTACAGGATCGCAACAGGAGTATCTGGAACATGTGGTGAATGACCTACTTCCTGTTCTTAAACAAGAAAACTTAACAAACCGCGTAGATATCTTCATTGAAGAAAGTGCTATTAATACCGAAAATGCCCTTATATATCTGAATAAAGCCAAACAAATGGGCTTTGATATTACCGTACATGCCGACCAGTTTACAACCGGTGGCAGCAAGGTTGCTGTTGAGGTAGGCGCATTATCTGCCGACCACCTGGAAGCCAGCGGCGACCATGAAATTAAACTATTAGCTGACTCAAATATAGTTGCTGTTACGTTGCCCGGGGCGTCGATGGGGTTGGGTATGCCATACGCCCCGGCACGTAAATTATTGGATGCAGGTGCCTGCCTTGCCATTGCCAGTGACTGGAACCCCGGCTCGGCCCCGATGGGTGACCTGCTGATGCAAGCCGCTGTAATGAGCGCGTCTGAAAAATTATCTGCCGCTGAAGTTTTCGCGGGATTAACCTTCCGTGCGGCATCAGCATTAAAACTTGAACGTGGTATATTAGCACCCGGGATGCCTGCAGATATGCAGGCCTACCCATGTGCCGATTACCGTGAAATATTATATTATCAGGGAAAATTGAAGCCTAATCACGTTTGGATTGGGGGAAAGACTATTGAACCATTGAACTAATAAACCAATGAACCAACTAATAGAATGTGTGCCCAATTTTAGCGAAGGTGTAAACCTGGCTATCATCAAACAAATTACCGATGAGGTTGAATCTGTAGAAGGCATTAAATTGCTGAATGTTGACCCGGGTAAGGCCACCAACCGTACCGTTGTAACTTTTGTGGGCGAGCCTAAACTGGTGATAGAAGCGGCATTCCGGGCTATTAAAAAAGCCGGCGAACTGATTGATATGAGCAAACAAAAAGGCGAACACCCAAGAATGGGCGCAACAGATGTTTGTCCGTTGATACCGATTGCCAATATTACCATGGAGGAGACTGCCGAATACGCGAGGCAACTGGCCAAACGTGTTGGCGAAGAGTTAGGTATCCCGGCCTATTTGTACGAACATGCACAGGCAGATAAAAACCGCAACAACCTGTCTGTAATTAGGGCAGGGGAGTACGAAGGTTTTTTTAAAAAGATAAAAGAGCCAAAATGGAAACCCGATTTTGGTCCGGCGGAGTTTGATGCCAAACGTGGCGCAACTGTGATTGGGGCGCGCGATTTCCTGATAGCATATAATATTAACCTGAACACCACATCAACCCGCAGGGCAAATGCCATTGCTTTTGATGTACGCGAGGCTGGCCGTATATTGCGCGAGGGCGACCCTGTTTCGGGCAAAATTGTGACAGATGAGAACGGGAAGCCGAAATCTATCCCTGGCTCGTTAAAAAGTGTAAAGGCTATAGGCTGGTACATTGAGGAATATGGTGTTGCCCAGATCTCGATGAACCTCACCAATATTGAGGTTACGCCAATACATGTAGCCTTTGACGAGGTTTGCAAAAGAGCTGCCGAACGTGGTATCCGTGTAACGGGTAGCGAACTGGTAGGGCTGATACCCTTGAAAGCAATGCTGGATGCAGGTAAGTATTTTCTGCGGAAGCAACAGCGGTCGACAGGTGTGAGCGAGAAAGAACTTATTAAAATTGCCATTAAATCGATGGGATTGGATGAGCTTGGTCCCTTCAACCCGGATGAGCGTATCATTGAATATCTGCTGAAAGATTCAGCCGCGAGCAAACTGGTAAGCATGACCCTTGCTGATTTTGCCGACGAGACCGCGAGCGAAAGCCCGGCACCGGGTGGAGGGTCGATATCTGCTTATATGGGTGCTTTGGGGGCATCGTTAGCTACTATGGTGGCTAATTTATCATCGCATAAAAAAGGTTGGGATAGCCGTTGGGAAGAGTTCGGCAACTGGGCAGCGCAGGGACAAAACTATAAAGGTGAACTGCTGCGATTGGTTGACCTGGATACTACCGCCTTTAATAAAATAATGGAAGCATTTAGCTTACCAAAAGCGAACGATATAGAAAAAGCAACCCGGGATATAGCTATACAGGATGCCACACGCTATGCTATTGAAATACCATTTAAAGTGATGCAAACCAGTTTTGAAAGCTTGACACTCATAAAGGCAATGGTAGAAACGGGCAACCAAAATTCGGTAACTGATGCAGGTGTTGCCGCGCTTTGTGCTCGTTCGGCAGTAATTGGGGCATTCATGAATGTGAAGATCAACGCGTCGGGGTATAGGGATAAGACTTTTGTGGATGATATTCTGAAACGAGGTGAGGAAATAGAAAAGAAAGCTATCGCCACCGAGGCAGAGATAATTACTTTGGTGAATGAGAAGATAAGATAGCATGGCATAATTGTTGGGTAATTTTTATTAAAAATTAAGACTAACGCTATGAAAAACGTATTGAAATTTTTATCAGGTATAGTGATCATCGCTGCGGCATCCTGCAGTGGTAGTGGTAGTAAGGGTACTGCCGATACCGATAGTACAGCAAATTATAGCAGCAATAGCACGGATGCTGCAATGGATAGCAATGAAAAAGAATTAAAAGCCAAAGGTTCTACTGAACTAAAGGCCGATTACGAATATGCAGTAAAAGCTGCAAACGGTGGCCTGATGGAAGTTGAATTAGGTAAGCTTGCGCAACAAAAAGCCGTTACACCGCAAGTATTGGAGTTTGGTAAAATGATGGTAACTGATCATTCAAAAGCAAATACCGAACTTAAAGGTATTGCTGCAGCTAAGTTTATTACTTTACCTGCAATTTTATCTAATGACCTTCAGAAGGATTATGATGATATGGCAAAGTTAGGTAAGGCGGAGTTTGAAAAAGCGTATACCGACTATATGGTTAAAGATCATAAAGAGGATATAGAAGAGTTTCAAAAAGAAGCTAAGGATGGTAAAGATACAGTGTTGAAGGCATTTGCTACAAAGCATGTACCCATATTACAACACCATTTAGAAATGGCACAGCATGCCAGCGATGTAGTAAAGAATAAGAAATAAATAAGACCAAGCGTAGAGACGCGATACTTCGCGTCTTTTGTTAATATACATAGGAAGACGCAAAGTATTGCGTTTCTACATTTAAAAAAATATGTCATTTCGAACGAGCGTTAGCGAGGGGAAATGACATATTTTTAAATAAAAAGGGAACGCATTTGCGCTCCCTTTTTATTTAAAATAGATATAGGGTGTTAATAATGATACTTAACAAAAGCTTCCATGGCAGCGTATTCAGCCATACCAAGTTTATCATAATTCTGCGCGGTCTCGCGGTTGCGGTCTTCGGCCCTTACCCAAAACTCGCGTGCATCATCACCGGGGAATA
The DNA here is from genome assembly GCF_028288105.1 of Mucilaginibacter sp. Taxonomy (GTDB): domain Bacteria; phylum Bacteroidota; class Bacteroidia; order Sphingobacteriales; family Sphingobacteriaceae; genus Mucilaginibacter. The sequence goes on from NZ_JAQBOI010000127.1 coordinate 3,579, forward strand.
CCGGCCTGTCCTTTTGCGATTGATGTTTGAAAATAGCGTTACGCTTGCGCAGCACCTCCGCAGGCGATAAAGGCACCGCCATTTCAATTTCGTGGGTAGGGAACTCCTGCCATGCGCCGCGGTACATCCACAGCCAGCAATCCTTTACCCATGCTTCCGTTTCGCGCAGGCGGCGTAAAGCAGCCAGAACGATGTTAAAACAAACCACATGCGTGCCATGCGGATCCGCGAAATCGCCCGCGGCAAATACCTGCTGCGGTTTCACCCCCTGTAGCAGCTCCATGGTTAAACGGACATCCTCTTCGCCAACTGAATTTTTCTTGGTTTTGCCTGTTTCATAAAAAGGGAGCGCCTGGAAATGGATATTGCTATCTGGCAATCCCGCGAAGCGGGCACCCGATATAGCTTCCGTTTTACGGATAAACCCTTTCACATCCAGGATCTCCGGCGTATCTATCTGGTTGGGTAGTTTGGTGTCAATAAATCGGCGCATGTCTTCATAAATGCCCTGCAATTTGGCCGTATCCTCGCCTATACTGTGTTTAAAATCAATGGCGAACTCCATGTATCGTAATACATCATCATCCCAAACAGCCGTGTTGCCTGATGTTTGGTATGCAACGTGCACATCATGCCCCTGGTCAACCAAACGGATAAACGTACCACCCATCGAGATCACATCATCATCGGGATGCGGAGAGAATATGATAGAGCGTTTTTTTGCAGGGTTGGCACGTTCAGGGCGTTGGCTGTCATCAGCGCCTGGCTTGCCACCCGGCCAGCCGGTAATGGTATGCTGCACCTGGTTAAATATATCAATATTGATCTGATAAACAGGTCCCTGTTCTACGGCCAGCTGTGCCATACCATGGCCATTATAATCCTCTTCGGTCAGCTTCAGAATAGGTTTCCCCACCTCGCCCGAAAGCCAGATCACCGCTTTCTTTCTCAAACTCTTATTCCAAACACAATCCGTCACCAGCCAGGGTGTATCAAAACGGGTCAGCCCCGAAGCCGCGTCCACATCCAGCACAAACTCTACATTATCTGAAAGCTGCAGGAAAGTAGCAGGTACCTCGCCCGAGATCTCGCCCTCTACCGCTTTACGAACTATAGGCGCTTTCTTGGCGCTCCAGGCCATCAGGATAATTTCGCGAGCTTTAAAGATGGTACCCACACCCATGGTAATAGCCTTGGTAGGCACATTCTGTTTACCCCCAAAATCACGCGAAGCATCATTACGGGTCAGATCATCTAAAGTCACCAACCGTGTACCCGAGTTGGGCGCAGATCCCGGCTCATTAAAACCAATGTGACCGGTACGGCCAATACCTAATATCTGCAGGTCTAATCCTCCCAGTTCCTCTATCTGCTTCTCGTATTCTAAACAAAAAGCAGCGACCTCTTCTTGTGGCAAAGTACCGTCCGGGATATGCACCGCATGCTTATCTATATCTACATGATCAAACAAGTTCTCGTTCATGAAGCTGACATAGCTTTGTACAGCATCCGGCTTCATAGGGTAATACTCATCCAGGTTGAATGTGATGACACCCTTGAAAGACAACCCTTCTTCTTTATGTAAGCGAATTAACTCGGCGTAAACTTGTATCGGTGTAACACCTGTTGCCAATCCCAGCACCGTTGGTTCACCGGCTGCTTGTTTTTTACGGATGAGCGTGGCTATCCTTGCCGCCACTGCCAGCGATGCGGTACGCTGATCTGCATATACCGTTACCGGCAACTTCTCGTATCGCGTTTCTTCTAATAAATTTAATCTTGCCATAATTAGGTTTAATATTGGTATTCAGTTTTATCTTTTCAAAAATCGGCACAAAAAAAAACCTCACCGAAGCGAGGATTTATAACCAATTAACATAAAATTTTAAATCCCCCAGGGAGGATAACAAGTATGAATATTTTAATGATCTGTCGTTCATTATTACACAAACTTAGTAAAGATAAATATAAAAATCAAAATACTTTTTAAAACATTTTAAAAAGATTAAAATTTTAGTGCCTGCATCAAATCTTTTATAAGGTAATCAGCATCCTCTAAACCAATATACATGCGTATTAACTGGTGGCGTGGGTTAGTTTGTTCATAGTCAGTTGCTTTAATACCTGCAATAGACGGAATGATCAAACTCTCGTGGCCACCCCATGAAACAGCCATTAGTATATGTTTGAGGTTATTACAAAATGTTTCTATTTTCTGCAATGAAGAATCCTTTAATGTAAAACTGAAAAGCCCGCCGCAACCCTGCATTTGTTGCTGCGCCAATCCGGCCTGTTTAAACCCGGCATCAAAGGGCCATAATACCTGGTCTACCTGTGGCTGTTGTTTAAGCCATTGGATAACAGTTTTTGTTGTTTCGAAACTTCGCTGTAAGCGTAAAGGCAAAGTGCGCAAACCCCGTATAAGCAACCATGCCGAATGTGGCGATAGGGATGGGCCAATGTTCATAAACTCATGAGTAAAGATCTGCTCAATTAAAGCTTTACTGCCTGTTAATACGCCCGCTACCACATCAGAATGACCACCTATATACTTGGTTGCCGATTGCGCCACCAGATCGATACCCAGTTTAATAGGCTGCTGATAAAGCGGCGTACAGTAGCTGTTATCTGCCATAGTAGTTATGCCGCGCTGTTTGGCAATTGCAGCAATGGCCTTTAGGTCCTGCAATTCGTAACTAAAAGTGTTGGGGCTTTCCAGATAGATAAGTTTGGTGTTCGGTTGAATCGCTCTCTCTATATTCTGAATCTTAGTGCCATCAACAAAAGTAGTGGTGATACCAAACTTCGGCAGGAAATTATTGAATAGTTTAATTGTCCAACTGTATGGGTTCTCAACAGATACTACATGGTCGCCTTGTTTAAGCAGGGCAAGGATAGGTACGGTGATAGCCGCAATACCACTGCTAAAAACTAACGCGTCTTCGGCATCATCCAACGCGGCCAATTTTTGACGAAGAATGTTAAGGGTAGGGTTGTGCCCGCGAGAATAAAGGGTAGCATCAAATTCGTCGCCTAAAGCCTCTCTAAAAGCATCAACAGTTTTAAAAGTAAAGTTGCTGGTTTGTACAATAGGTGGGGATACGGCGTTGAAATAATCTTCACGCTCTTCGCCCAGTTCGTTTAATATGTAGGATATATCCATTGTTTAATTATCAGGAAGTACAGGTTTTTGTTTACGTGCGCCAAGGTAATAAATGGCCAGCCCCAGGGCATAGGCTGCAAGGCACCAGAATGCGGCGAAAGGGTCCTCTTTAAAGGTGAGGAAGATGTTAATAGTTACAAACCAATAAGCCAGTATAAATATTAACGGGATCAGCGGGAACCATTTAATAGTATAAATGGTACTTACATCCATATCTTTTGTTTTTTTACGCAAAACAAATATTGCCACGGCAGCCAGCGATAAGCCAATGGTATCAAAGAACATCACATACTTAAGCATTGCGCTAAACGAGCCAACGAAGAACAGGATGACGAGCGCGGCCGCCACAAAAAATGTCATACCAAATTCCTGTACTTGTGTTTTTGGGTTTACCCGTTTAAATATAGGGGGCAGTATACCATCCTCGGCCATGGCGTAATACACACGTGGGTTTGCCAATATGTTAACATTTACATAAGCCAGAACCGATACAAACATTAGTATAGATGTTATTTTGTATCCCGTAGTGCCGAATATTACCCCGGCCAGTTTTGCCGCCAGTGTATGTGTTTGCTGTAAACCACCAATGCCTAATACAGAATAATAAGCGTAATTAATGGCCAGATACAGCGTGATAACCGTACCTATCCCAAAGAAAATTGCTTTTGGGATATTGCTTTTGGCGTTAATAATATCGCCCCCAAAATTGATGGTTTGCTGATATCCGCCATAGGTGAAAAACACGGCAACCAAACTAAGCCCGAAGGCGGTTATTACACTGCCGGTATGCGGTGTTACAGCTATAAATGCTTTTGGCTCGTCATCGCTTTTAAATATTGCAGTACAAAGAACAAGGATAGCCGTCACTTTAAAAATGGTAAGTACGTTTTGGGCACGGGCGCTCAGTTTTATCCCTAAAAAGTTAATTACATATAAAAACAGTACTGTAAGAATAGTAGTAAGTTTAGTTCCTGTTGGGTTTTGCAGGCTATCCGGAAGTAATATAGGGTTAATGTACTCTGCACCAAGCAAAGCCACTGCCGCTACCGAAGCCGCGTTACTGATAACCAGCACCCAATTGATCATAAAAGCGAAGGCCGGGTGGTAGCAATAAGAGAATACTTTATAGAAGCCACCCGTGGTTGGATAGCGGGCGCCTATCTCGGCAAAGGTAAGCGCACCGCAAAGGGTAACTACCCCTCCAAATATCCAGGCACCAAAAAATACAGGGGCGCTGCCGGCCTTTACCGCTACATCACTCGGGCTGCCAAATATGCCCATACCTATCACCAAACTGATGACTATCATGCTGAGATCGAAGCGATTAAGGCGTGGTTGTATACTCATTATTATCTAAATGTTTATTTTTTAAATTTATATTATAATTTAATTTTATTTATGTTGGAAATCATTTAAATTCGTTCATTGATTTATATTACCTTGATTAATCGGCGCTATTTTGAAGCAATTT
>NZ_JAQBOI010000129.1 GCF_028288105.1 Mucilaginibacter sp.
TTGTTATTGCTGATGATGAACAGATCATCGTTGAAAACACACAACTACCATCTACCTTAAAAGCTTTTTTGCCGGTGGCTGTACCTATATTTTTAATAGCTATCAAATCCTTTTTTTCGGTAGAGCATACCACAGTAAACCCATTCATAACTATCTTCAATTCCCTTGGCGACCCGATAATCGCCTTAGCCATTGGCGTATTGCTTGCCTTTAATTGCCTGCGTAGCTGGAATAAAGAAACCATTAGCAAATTACTCCAGGAAGGCGCGGAAAAGGCAGGCAGCATTTTAGTTATTATTGGGGCCGGCGGCGCTTTTGGGGCGGTACTGGCAGCTACCAAAATTGGCAACCATTTAAGCGATGCTTTGCCGCTGGCCAGTATGGGTATCTTATTCCCGTTTTTGATAACTTTTGTTTTAAAAACTGCGCAGGGCTCGTCAACAGTAGCTATTATTACGGCAGCATCTATTGTATTGCCCCTACTGCCTTCACTTGGCCTGGATAATGAGAAAGGGCATTTGCTTTGTGTGTTGGCTATGGGTGCAGGTTCTATGATGATATCGCATGCTAACGATGCCTACTTTTGGGTGATTGCCAAATTCTCGGGTCTGGAGATGAATACCATGCTAAAGGTATATTCGGTAGCTACTATTTGCATGGGCGTAACCTCGTTTATAATTGTTTATTTGCTTTCTTTTATATTGTAACATGCACATTCTTATAGCCCCAAATGCTTTCAAAAATAGTTTAACTGCCGGTGTAGCTGCTTTGGCTATTGAAAAAGGCTTACAGCAAAGCAACCTGAATTGCACAACCCAATGTTTCCCTATAGCCGATGGCGGCGACGGAACAGCAGCTATCATCATACAGCAACTGCAAGGTAAACTGGTAAGCATGCAAGTACACGACCCATTGGGCAGAATTATCACCGCGTCCTTTGGGTTGATTGAAGATGGTAAAACCGCGGTCATAGAAATGGCAGATGCTTCGGGACTAAGGTTATTGAAAGCCGACGAACTAAACCCTTTGCGTGCATCATCTTACGGCACAGGGGAAATGGTAAAAAAGGCGCTGGAATTGGGTGTAAATAAAATCCTGATAGCCATGGGTGGTTCTGCTACTGTTGATGGGGCTACAGGCATTTTAAGCGCTTTGGATATTAAGTTTTTAGCGGGCGATAGCAGAGAGCTTAACAACCTGCCCGAAAGCCTGATAGAGCTAAAAAGCATTGATCACTCCGGCATCGACCCAAGAATATTGAACTGCGAAGTAATTGTGCTTTGTGATGTGGACAATATGTTATTGGGCGATAACGGATCGGCAGCGGTATTTGGCCCGCAGAAAGGTGCCGATGCAAATGCCGTAAAGAAACTGGATACCGCACTGGCAAAGTTTAACGATGTTACCCTGCAACAATTTGGCAAAAACATGGCTACTGCAAAGTATGGTGGCACTGCAGGTGGTGCAGCCGCGGGTTTATATGCCCATATCAATGCCAGTCTTGTAAATGGCATTGATTACCTATTACAACTAACCAACTTTGACCAATCCCTTCAAAAAAGCGACCTGCTTATTACAGGAGAAGGCAGTATTGACGAGCAAACCTTAAATGGCAAAGGCCCGTTCGGAGCGGCCAGCAGGGCAAAAGCAAAAGGCATCCCTATTATTGGCCTGGCAGGGAAAATTCCCGCAGCAAACAACCAAAAGCTTAATGAGTACTTTAATGTACTGATGGCCATTGGCAACGAACCCTCTGATATCGAAACAGCATTGGCTCGTACGGAAGAAAACCTCATCCGCACTGCAAAAGGCATTGGTGATATGTTGGCTATCGGTAAACCCTCTGTTTAAAATATCCCCAGGAATTTCTTGTGTTTCTTCTTATCGGGCGTGGCTTTTTTAATTGCCGAATCTATAGTAGCCTTTATTGCCTTGTTTGCGGCAGCCTTACGTACGGCCATTAATTTACGGTTATTTGCTCTCATAACACTGTCGTAATTATAAGCCCTTGCCATAAATGGAGGTTTCAGATAATCACGGGCATCTACATATACCGGTATAACGTTCCCGGTCACATCATCCTTATTTAAAAAGGCCGAATAGAAGAATAAAGCCATAAAGATACCGCCCAGTGTTAACACCATGCCAAACGCGCCTCTTGATAATAACATTTTTGACTTATCGCGCTCGTAAGTACCCTTATCATTGTTGAAACGGATACCTGCCTGGTCTGCTAAAAGTTTAAGAGAGGATAACTGTTTATCCTTCTCCACCTCATCCTGCTGGTAATGCGCTACCATGTGCTGCAAGCGTTCGTTCTCTGCCTGTATAGCGGTGGTGCTCAGTCTACCATCAGCGGCAAGGCTGCCATTTATTATCGCATCGTGTAGTTCTACGCCGTTTTTAAAGCGTGCATCGGGCGATTTTTGCAGGCACTTTTCTATTACATCTAAAAGCCATTGAGGCACCTGCATTTCCTGCGTTTGCTTCAGGGTAGTCCAGCTATCAGGCAGGTTCTTTTTTCTTGCTTCGCGAAGATCCGGAACAGGCGCTTCCATGTGGGCCAGCATAATAGCATTTCGGCCAGTTTCGCCGTTACCTGTTAGCGGGAAAGGCACCTGGCCGGTCAATAGTTCATATAAAATAATGCCATAGCTGTAAACATCTGTCTGCAAAAGCATGGCACCGTCATGTTGCTCTGGCGCCATAAACTCTATTGCCCCGGCATGGCGTATGCTGCTGCGGCGCTCCTCTTCGGTCATTACCGCCAGTCCAAAATCAAGCAATACATAATTGCCTGTGTGGACGTTGTATTTTACATTATTACTTTTTATATCGCCATGCTTAACGCCTATTTTATGACAATGCGCCAAAGCACCCGCCAACTGGTCGGCCACGCGGATAACCTCTTTTAGCATGAAGATCTTTTCGTGAGGAGGTTGCAGCAGTTCGCTAAGGTCAGGGCCTTCAATGTACTCCATCTCGATATATGGAAGCGAGCCACTCTCGGTAATACCCGAGCTGAGTATTTTTACAACGTTGGGGTTAGGTTCTTCATTAACCTTTTGCAGTTTGGCTACCTCATTACTAAAGTTGCGGAAATTCTTATCATCCTCACTTTCAGAATGGATGGGTGTTGGTAAAAGTTTTACCGCCGTAATCACAGGCCCCATACGGCGACCTTTATATACCGAACCCTGCCCGCCCGTTCGCAGCGCGCCCAGGTTCTCTAAACCTTCTGTTATCGTAAAAACTTTACTCATGTATTGCGGGTTGGTAACTAAACTCTAAAACTGCCGATTCGCCCAAGATAATTTGATCACCCTCCTGTAGTTGGTGGCCTATATGGATAGAACTCAGTTTAATAATATCTTCACTTTTCTCTGAACGGATCTTTATCTTATTCCTGGGCGGTATACCGCCTTCATCAGCAAAGATCATGAAACGCCCTGCATCATTATTCCACTCGATATGGGCATGCTGGCGGCTCACATATTTATTACTATCGTTCTCGCTATCTGAAGGAAAAGCGATATGGTTAGTGCGGAAAAAACCATCATCGCCCTGCGCCTTTTTATCCCTGCCTATATGGACCTTACCACCATCTGATGTGATGTTGTATTCCTTTTTATCGGTATCTCCACTCAAAGCCCTAAGATAGGCTGACGCGGTTTGCTTAATAAAATTCTTGCTGGTTTTAATAAAGAACGCGGCATCCAATTTATTCGATTTAACTGCCTCCGGCGGAAATTCCTCGTTCAGCACCACGTCCATCAGCCAGCTTTCGGGCAGGTTTACGGCGTAGTCATCGGCAATACGTTGCACCTCGTCTTTAAAAACTTCGGGTTCATCAATATAAACAGCAGCCTCGTAAACAGCGCATTCAGAAGACGGACAGTTGATGTAAAGATTTAATCCTTTTATATTCCCCCCCTCACCGCCTTCGGCTTTTTGCAGCTCCTGTTTTATAAATTGCAACAACTCATAACGGATGCCTTTTACATCAACCGGTCGATCTTCCTTATCACCTTTAAACAAATTAAACATATTACTACCGTAGTATTATTGAACCCAAAAATCAATTATATATTATGCTAAACCCAAGCCTTATTCACTTGTTTGCTCTTTGATGCTTTTAATATAACCTTTTTCGCGCAGGAACGGAATTACATGCTTTCCGGCCAGTTTCACCGCATCAGATGAGCCCTTTGTCGACTCTACTCTTATACAAACCACCATATTGCCGGTACCATTTGCCTTTGGCGCGAAAAAAACATACCACCCATCGTTTATCTGCTGTTTCTTCCAGATCCGTTCGGGTGTACCGGTTTTTCCTGCTACCGCGATGCCTAAGGTATATTCCTTCGGCGCGCTTTGCTCTATCATATATTGCCTGATAAGCCCGGCATATTTAGGATCATTGGCTATTTTAGTACCCGGTTTAACCGAAGTCACCGAATCGCTCACTTTTAGCACGTACCGGTTTTGATGTAATACACCGCCATTGGCAATTGATGATGCCAGCCTTGCTACCGATGCCGGGGTAGCGATCAGCTCGCCCTGCCCCCATGCCATACCCGATATACCTTTGGCACGTGTACGGCGAATGTTATTAGGGTCGTACCTCGGCTTGGTGTTAAACTCAGTTTTTCGCCAGAGCTTACGCCATTTTTCTTCCTGATCGGCACTTAACTTATCGCGGCCATAATAATAACCACCTACACCATGCAAAAACATGCCTGTTTTAAGGTAAACGGTAGCCATATCTTCCTGCAGATGCTCCTGGTTAGCCAGTTTAATAAAGTATACGTTATTTGATTTGGCAACCGCACGTTCCAGGGTTATCAAGCCGGTTTCATCGGGCTCTATACCTTTGGTACGGATGCGCTCATAACTCGCCACGTTATACTTTTTATCGGCAGCCGCCAGGCCCAGTTTATTGAACGATGCCATAGTGGTAACAAGTTTGGCTGTTGAACCCGGTTGTGTTGCCAGTGTAAAACCCAGATCCTGCGTGGTAGTCCAGTTAGCCAGTTGATTCTGTTCATAGTAGCTCATGGTAAGCTTTTCCCAGTTGTGCACAGGCGGCAATGGATAAACAGCCGAAGTCAGTACATCGCCGGTATTGGCTTCCATCACTACAACCGAAACACGGTTGTCCAGTAAGGCAGTATCGCTTGCAATTGAGTTTTGGATACTGGTTTGCAGTCCTGCATCCATGGTCAGCCGCACATCCCGGTTACGGTTTTTAAAAGCTGCTACTTCTTTACTGTTGATACCGGCAATTAGCAAAGGCGATATTTCACTATAATCTTTCTTCACTACCGTCATTTCCTTTACACCACGGGCTAAAAATCTGTCCTCCTGGTAGCGGTTGGCGGTAACATTGTAATTAGTGGTCGGCATTTTAAAGCCGCGCAGTTCGGCAGCGTGCTCGTACTCGGCAAAGTATCCGTTGGGGCTACCGTTAAAAACACCACTATTGGCATCACCCGTCCAAAAAAACATTTGTTCTTCAAACGGATAGTATCTGTCTAAGCGCTTGTGCATAGCCGAATCAATATTGTAACCCTGTGCCCCGGCAATAACTAATTTTCTATGCTGTTTCTTTATTAATTCTGGGTTACTGGTTGCCAGTAATACCCCATCGCGGTCATAAATATTACCCGCTTCCAGCCTGTTCATTAATATGGCTATGCGTGGGTTATAGCTAAACATACGCGCGCCGCTTTTATCGGCCACCAGGGCGGGTTGTACTACCCACTTTTTGTTATTGAACAGGTAACGGGAAACATTGACGGTTAATAGCGTAACCCCCACAAAAGCGGCTATCAGCGCAGGTACCAGGTTTTTATCCTGCTGGCGCGATATATAATTCATTTGTACAGGTGTGCCCCTTACCAAAGATGCAGACAGTAAAAACCCCGACGCCAGCAAGTTGGCCACCAATGATGAACCACCATAGCTTTGAAACGGCAAAGATACGCCCGAAAGTGGTAATGCACCGGTTGAACCACCCGCTATGAGCAGGAACTGCACAAAGGTAGATACCCCTATCCCCGCGCATAAATAGAACAGGAATGGTGTCCCCGTTCGCCGCCCTATCAAAATAGAACGGTGCAGGTAAACCAGAAACAACAGGAAGATACAGACGATACCCGTCCACCCAAATTCTTCACCCATTGATGGCAATATCATATCGGTATGCGCTTCGGGAATGGTTTTGGCAAAGCCTTCGCCTACACCCTGGCCGCTTACACCACCGCTGCTCATGGCCCAAAGGCCGTTGGCAACCTGGTCGCCGCCATAAACTTCATTATTCCATGCATCCTGCCAAATGGCTTTACGGTCTACCAATCGTTGAACCGGGCCGGGGAACAGTTTACCTAAATACGGGATCTGGTCGATGGTTAAAAACGCTGCCATAATAATGAGCACCATCATTGCTGATTCGCTCAGTTGCCTGCGTTTAAACAGCATAAACAAGGCAGCGATAGCGGCTGTTATTAATGCCGATAACCAAACGTTCTTCACTACCCACGATACGATAACGTATAGCACTACCGCCCCCGCCATAAACATAAAATCGCCACGGGAGAACGAAAACAGTACAATAAAGGTAAAACAAACGACCATTGCCGGCCCCAGATCGCCCAGTAACAGGAATAGTAATAAGGTCACTAAAATTGCGATCAACGCGAAAGAGAAGAACGACCAGCGTTTACTCCAACTCGTATATTCGCTTATCAGTTTCTCGTTAGCGGCAAAAAATCCCGCAAGGAAAAGAATGATTAAATATTTTACGATCTCGCTGGGCTGAAAACCAAACAGGTTCACCTTTACCCCGCTACCTTCGGGACCGGTACCAAATTTAATGGTCATGGCCAATAGCGTTGCTGCCAGTACCACCCAGGGCCAGCCGTTTGAGGCATTGCGGTTATGCTTAAATACCAGCATACGGTAGATCCACGAATCGGGTGTAAAGCGGCGCAGGTTAAATTGCAGCATTACCAGCAGGGCGACTAAGCCAATGCCCAAATACACCAGCATATCCTTCGCTAAAAATCTATCGCGAAGCGGATCTTGTAAACTCAATAAGGTTAAAAACGATAACCCTGTCAATATCATTACCACCGGTAATATTAACTGATCGGAGGTGCTAAACTTCCACGACAGCAATAAATGCACAAACAAAAACGCCGCGATAAAACTGCCGGATATAATCCAGAACCAATCGTTAAACTCCTGTGGGGTACGAATGATAAGGGATTTTTCCTTCTTAAGGATATTAAAATCTTTTGTAGAGAACAACCTGATGGTATGAGGCGATTGGCTAAACGTAAGGCTTTCATCATCATCTAAGTTTTGTACCCCCTGCGATGTTCCGAATTGGTAGCCGGGTTGTAAAGGTAGTAGCTTGAATGCTTTGCCTTCGGGCAGATTTTTAAATTCCGCAACGCCTTGCTCATTGGTGCGTGCGTAAGCGGTTAATTGCTGTAAACGGCGTTTGCCGGCACTATCGGGCAAATACACTTTTTTAAAGCCGCTGCCATTTTCAGTAACCGGTTTAACTTCGTCCAGTTCTTCATCGTTGTAGATGCTATCCTGCGGCAATATCATATCAAGGCGCACCAGTACGCCAGCTACAGGTTGTTTTTTATTTGTGATAACACCACTAATGCTATGCTGGCCCATTGCCAGATCAGTTACCGAAGGCACCTTAGCCGGACTGCTTCTTTCACTCACAAACAGCACAGAATCCTCGCCGGTATAACCTAATAAAGAGCGGGATGCACTAACCCTGCTTTTGAACGATTCGCCGCCCTTCTCAAAAGCCTCATCGGCTATGATAAAATATTTACGTTTGTTCAGTTCTCCTATGTTATCAATTTTTTGCCCCGTACCAATATTGCTGGCTACGGTTGCCGTTATCAGGTTAATATCGCGCTTATCGTCAAAGTAATAGCCTCGGGTAAGCAGCTCTTTTAACTGGCCGGCGGGGTCTTTGGCGTTCAGGTTGATCATGGTGCCATCTTGCAGGCGCTTATCTACATCAGTAAAACGCAGCTGCAAAACCGAGTATAACCTAAAGAATAAAAAAACGAACAGAACGCTTATCAATAACAGGAAGATCCGCTCCTTCCATCGGGTAACCGTCTCTATTTTATCTTCCATTTGGCTTTACAATGGTTTTGGTTGGCGCTTTTATTTGGGTGTCCGAAACAGTGATCTTATCCGACGGAAAATCAGCCGTTATATATTTTGTACCCGGCAAATTGTATTTCCTTTGGATAGGTAACCTGCAGTTGATAAACTGTGTATTATGCAGATAGAACCCGCTATTATACAGATCAACTGCTATATCAAAATCGTTAAACTTAAAGTTTTCCAATACAACTATTTTGTTGTTTGGAGAGATAGACAAAGCCGGGCCTTTATAAGCGGTATCCCTTTGTAAAACAATGCTGCCTGTTACCTTAATGTATAACGAATCCTGATCGATGTGCAAGGTATCAGTAATTATAACGGGCTGTTTAAACGATGTATCAGACAATACCAATGTATCGCCCTTAAAAGCATCTATGGCATCCTGTAGTTTTACCTCATCGGCATTGCGCAGTTTTTGTACAATCGGGCCAGTTTGTTCAAGCGTAGCTTCCTTTTGTTTTGTAACATATAACCAAATAGTTGAGGCCAAAAACACCAGGCATAAAAAGCCCAGTATAAGTGTTAAGCCAAGATTTTTATTGGGGCCCATAGGTGTTTTCACTTTAATTACAGGTTCTAAATGTTGTTGCCCTCGGGCCGATGTTACGCCATCTCTCTCCTCATCACTTTTTTTGATGGATGATGATGTCGGCATGGTAGCTTGCGGCCGTTGTTGTGGCTTATCGTTCTGAACCAGCACAACAGTCACATTATCGCGGCCACCGTTATCATTGGCAGCGGCTATTAGCTGTGTGGCTTTTTCTTGTAGTGAAGTATTTTGAGTGATGATATCCAGTATGCCGTTCTTATCAACCAGATCGGTAAGGCCATCGCTGCAAAGCAGCAACATATCACCCGGTAAAAATGGCGACTGCCCTGTTTCAATAAAGCTCTCGTCGGTATCAATCTGGCTGGTAAAGCCAAGCGCTTTGTTTATCTCGTTACGTTTGGGGTGGTTCATGGCAGCGGTTTCCGTGAGCCTGCCGCTATCTTCCAGAAAACCTACAAAGGAGTGGTCTTTAGAGATCTTCACCAACGAACTGTCGCGCAGCAAATACAAACGGGTATCGCCTACGTGGGCATAAAAGAACTGGTTATTTTCCACATCAACCAAAGCCATGGTAGCTACACAGGCCATGCTTTCCAGTTCTTTATCTTCCAACTTTTTATCAGAGATCTGTTTACTGGCCAACTTAAAGGCATCTATCATACCGGGGATTATCTCGCCCTGCAGCCCGTGTAAGCGGCCAATAAAAACATCTTTTGCTATTGCCGCCGCTACCTCGCCGCCGTTATAGCCACCTACCCCATCAATTACAGCAGCCAGCAACATGCGGTCACCCATTACCTTTTGGGTAATAAAGGTATCCTCGTTATTGGTACGTACCCTCCCGGTATCGGTTAATCCAAAATAATTTTCAGCCATTGCGTTTACCGGATTTTTTAATGTCAATAAAATGGGTTGCCAGCAGGCAAAAACCAATTACTAATAAGCCTATTGATAATATTTGTGACATTGTTATTTACGCTTTAAACAGGTTTAAACCAATAATGCCATTAAGTAACATGCGCGAGTTTACCGGCAGCTCTACCCATTTGGGCGAGTTAATATCGCTGCGTTCTACGATAACTTCATTTAATGTGGTTATCTCACCAAATGCCGCCAGGTAAAATTTACTGTCGGCTTTGTTATAACGTATTTGCAGGTGTGGCGCGTTCACCCAGTCAGACGGGATAGTGAATATATTTGAATCCTCGCGGGTTTCTTCACTCCCCGATATAATAATCTCTTCGTCTTTCATCAAATACTCCACCTTTTTACCTGCAAACTGCTGATCGGGAATAATGGTTTCTAAACGGGCAATGTTGTTTTGCACTTTGGCGGCCAGTTTTTCTTCGGGCTCCAGTTCCTCTTCGTAGGGGATCTCAAAATAACCTTCACTGTAATAGGTAAAGCCTTTTAGAGCTTCCTGGCTTACATCAAATGTTTGGGCTATACCCGTTTGGCGCGGAATAAATGTTACCCGCAGGTTTTGTTCCTTCTGGTTATTATCGGGTAATAATTTACCGATGAAACCTTTATCACCCCGTGCATAATCCGGATGCGATACCAGCCTGAAAACCCATTTAGAACCCGACGGTTTTACGGTTTTACCCAATGCACGGTATTCTTTCAGAATCTCGTAGAACTTGGCAACAGTTTCCTGCACTATCAGCCCAAAAATGCCTTGTTTATCGGCAACAAACTCCTTGTAATCATCGGCATTAAAACTGATGATGAACTCATGATAAAATACCACCCTGTCAGCAAATGAAAGGTCCCGTATCGAGCCCTCAAATTTTTCGACAATGTAGCTGTAAACCGTATCGGGGGTAAGTGCTTTCGCTTTTGCCTTCTCGGTGCTTTCGTTGGTTAAAAACCAATCCTGTATACCTATTCGCTGCCAAAAGTTTAGTGTTGATGCCATTTATGTATCTTCAAAAAATGCTTTAATTATGTGTACTGAACATTACTTATTGCAAATTTGTTATTATTTGTTTACTATATAATTATTCGGGCTTAGCCGTTGTGTCAAGCTCTATTTTTTGGGTGGTATCCGGTGTTGAGTTCTGCGGAATTACTTCCGGTTTCTTAACCATTGTATCCTTTTTAACAGGTATTGTATCCTGTTCGCCTGCGCTATCTGTGGGAAACCTTGAACCATATTTTAACTGACCTGTACCTGTATCCGCTTTATTTTGTAACGAATCCTGGCTTAACTGGTTTGGGTTACCCTGTTTTTTTAAGAAAGTAGAATAAACCGAAAACCCCATAAACAATACCAGCAAAGTCATTACCGTATAGTAATAAGGTTTTGACAACGATACCCTTCCCTCATCCTCAATTGGCTCCGCCACAACCTTTGGTGGCGGGCCGGCTTGCTGATATTGCATCAGCTGATTATGCAGGCGTTCGTTCTCGCTTCGCAGGGCGGCGTTGCTTAAGCCACCGGTAATATCAAAACTATCTGATGCGGTTATACTGCCATTCACAATGGCATCATGCAGTTTTATACCATCACTAAACCTGTCTTTCGGTGCTTTTTGCAGGCATTTTCCAATTAGTTTAAGCACCCATTGCGGCACTTGCATTTCCCGTGCTTTCTTTTCATCATCCCAGGTATCCGGCAGTGCGTTCCTTCTTGCTTTAAGCAGATCGGGCACCGGCGATTCTATATGGGCAAGCATCACCGAGTTACGGCCGGCATCGCCACCACCGTGCAGCGGGAAAGGCACCTCGCCGGTAAGCAGTTCATATATGATAATGCCATAACTGTAAATATCCGTTTCCATTAGCATTTTGCCTTCGTGCTGTTCGGGCGCCATAAATTCTATTGCCCCCGCATGGCGGATACTGGTACGGCGCTGCTCTTCGGACATTATAGCCAGCCCAAAATCTAACAGTACATAATTGCCCGTATGGATATTATACTTTACGTTATTGCTTTTAACGTCGCCATGTTTTACACCCACGTTATGGCAATGAGCCAGGGCACTTGCCAATTGATCGGCCACGCGGATAACCTCCTTCAGCATAAAGATCTTTTCGTACGGTGGCTGCAGCAGTTCGCAAAGGTCCGGGCCTTCAATGTATTCCATTTCGATATATGGGAAGGAGCCGCTATCGGTAATGCCCGAGCTTAATATTTTTACCACATTGGGGTTTGGCTGCTCATTTACTTTTTGCAGCTTGGTTACCTCGTTACGGAAGTTACGAAAGTTCTTATCATCCTCGCTTTCGGTATGGATGGGTGTTGGTAATAATTTTATTGCTGTTAACACAGGCCCCATGCGCCTGCCTTTATATACGGAGCCTTGTCCACCGGTGCTCATGGCGCCCAGGTTTTCAAGTCCCTCTGTTATTGTAAATACTTTACTCATTGGCAGATCAGCTTGCTTTTTTTATATAAACAACATTTTACAGACTAAAGTACATTTAATACATGCACTTTGTTGTAAGTTTTTATTAAGATTTTAAGGTATATCCACAAAATAGCCCGCCATTTGTATAATGGCGGGCTATTATATATTTGATCTGTTTAAACTAATGGTGCATATGCCGAACTCCTTAATACATCTGCAAAAACTTTATAAGAGTACATTCTTGACTGATGATCAAAGATATGTGAGGTGGCCATTACCTCGTCTATACCGGTTTGTTCTATGAACGAGCTCAGTTCACTCTTAATTTTTTCGGGGCCGCCAATAAATGAATAGGCCAGCATTTGCATTACGGCTTCTTCTTCAAAAACATTCCAGATGCTATCCATACTTTTAACTGGCGGCGGCAGCAATTGCCTTTTACCGGTAACTACGCCCATAAAAAACTGCTTTACTGATGTAGCCAATCGTTCGGCCTCGCCATCCGTATCGGCAGCTACCACGTTTACACAAGCCATTACATAGGGCTTCTGCAATTGTTCTGACGGTTTAAAGTTATCGCGGTAAATTTGGATGGCTTCCATAAAATATGTTGGTGCAAAGTGGCTGGCAAAAGCATAAGGCAAACCAAATGCTGCTGCAACCTTAGCACTATCGGTACTGGAACCCAGCACCCAAATGGGTATATCCAATCCCTCGCCGGGAATAGCCCTTACCTTACTACCCGCGTTATCGTTAGAAAAATAGGTTTGCAGTTTCACAATATCCCGGGGGAAATTATGCGCCGCGTTAAAATTTTCGCCACGGATAGCTAAAGCTGTAGTTTGGTCGGTACCCGGGGCACGGCCTAAACCAAGGTCTATCCTACCGGGATAAAGCGACGCCAATGTACCAAACTGCTCGGCTACAATTAAAGGCGAATGGTTTGGCAGCATAATACCGCCCGACCCGACCCTGATCTTGGAAGTACCGCCAGCTATGTAGCCTATTAGTACAGATGTTGCAGAACTGGCTACATTCATCATGTTGTGATGTTCGGCAAACCAGTAACGGGTATAGCCTACCTTCTCGGCCAGTTGTGCCACATCCATGCTTTTTTTAAAGCTATCGGCCGGGGTGCTGCCCTCAACAACGGTAGCAAGGTCTAATACGGAATATTTTATATCTGATAATTTCTTTACGCTCATGGTAATAATACTGTTGGATAATAACACCTCTTTGAAGCAGATGTTATCCAAAATTAGTGCTAAACCGGTGCTGTTGCAGCTACAGATATGTTATATGACTTTGCATTCACACTAATCAGTTAGCGGTGACAAAAGGGAGAGCTAATGATTCGTTTTGATAAGCAAATTGCAGTTTTCGGCTGAAGCCTTTATTCATTTTTTCTAATTCCGTAACTTGAAAGGGACGGCAATGATATCCGTATAAAATCATTGCCGTTGGCTTTAGCCAACGGATAGCGGGTTATTTGACTCCCGAAGCTAAAAGAACCTTGTTAACTATTCCCTCAAATTAATATCTTAGCGCAACAGAACGAGGTTTTAGAATATGAATGATAGTCCGGAGGGTAAATATATATTGGCAAGGCTGCGGGACGAATTGCCCGCGCAGTTCCATTACCACAATATAGATCATACCCTTGATGTTTATCGCTCGGCAGAAGCTATAGCCAAACAGGAAACTATTACTGCAGAAGACACCAAACTGTTACTTGTAGCAGCCCTTTATCACGACTGCGGATATCTGCAACAAATTAACGAGCATGAGCTGGCATCGTGTAATATTGCTCGCGAGGCTTTACCGCAATTTGGCTATGCTGACATAGATGTTGAAAAAATATGCAAGCTGATCATGGCTACACAGCTGCCGCAACAACCTGCAACCCTATCCGAAGAAATAATTTGTGATGCCGATCTGGATTACCTGGGCCGAAATGATTTTACAACTACCGGGAATAAACTATATCTGGAAATGCAGGCGCTTGGCAGTATAAAAAACGCAGAAGACTGGAATAAAACGCAAATAAATTTCCTGCAAAATCATCGTTATTTTACAGCTACATCGTTGAAAAATAGGGCGCCGAAAAAACAGGAAAATTTAAGAGATTTACAAAACAAACTTCTATCGCCGAAATGAATACAGCGCCTACTGCACGATCTATAATAACAGACACATTTTACACCATCACGGGCATCTTGTTTTGCGGGTTTGCCTTAAAAAGTTTCCTGATACCCAATGCCTTTTTTGATGGCGGGGTAACCGGTATCTCCTTGCTGATACATGAGCTTTATCATTTTAATATTGCCTACGTAATTATAATAGCCAACATCCCATTCATTATTATGGGCGCCCTGCAGGTAAATAAAACCTTTGCCCTGCGTACCATGATGGCCATTATTGGTTTGGCGCTGTGCCTGCTTTACCTGCCTTATCCGGATAAGATCACATCAGACAAACTACTTGTATCAATTTTTGGCGGCGTATTTATGGGTACCGGTATCGGTTTAGCTATACGCGGCGGTTGTGCACTGGATGGCATTGAGGTGTTGGCGCTTTACACAGGGAAACGCATCAGCTTTACCATCAGCGAAATTATACTGGGTATTAATATCGTTATTTTCCTGATAGCTGCCTTAGAAGTGGGCTTTATCACCTCGTTATACTCTATCATTACCTATTACACAGCATCGCGCACCATCAATTTTGTAATTGAGGGATTGGAGGAATATACCGGCGTAACCATTATATCCGGACAGAACGCGCTGATAAAAGAAATGCTGGTAAAGCAACTAAGCCGCGGTATAACCGTTTACAAAGGCGAACGCGGTTTCCTGAAAGAAAGTTTTGACGTAAGCCATCCTGTTGATATTGTGTTTACCGTAGTAACCCGTTTAGAACTTAGGCGACTAAGAAACATGGTACATGAGATTGACCCAAACGCGTTCATTTTTACCAGCATTATTAAAGAGGCTGCGGGTGGTGTACTTAAACGCCGGGCAAGGCACTAAGGGGTTTAGAAATATATAGAGACGTAATACCTCGCGTCTTTTTGGACGATATCGGATTTGCATATGTGAGACGCGAAGTATCGCGTCTCTACTCTACTACCTCGTAGGTAACAACGGGTTTAAGTTTATTCTTCAATGTAAATTCGCCGTTTTCCTTGCATTGGAACGATTCTTTTGCCTTGTGGTAAACATCTTCAGTGATGATAATTTGCCCCCCTGTGGCTATGGATTGCAAGCGTTGCGCCAGGTTCACCGAATCGCCTATAACGGTATAATCTAAACGCCTTAATGATACGGAACCAATATTGCCTGATACCATTTCGCCGGAGTTGATACCTACTGCAATAGTAGGTTTAAATGTTTTATCACCTGCCTGTATCTCGGGTTCGTTTGATAGTTGCTCCCTTACAGCCAATGCCGCGTCAATAGCCCGATCAAGGTGAAACTCTCCCCTAAAAACAGCCATAATAGCATCGCCCATAAACTTATCAACGTGGCCGCCCTGGGCTATAATTTCCTTTACAATTTTATCAAATAAGCCATTCAGCAAGGTTACTACTGTATTGGCTGGTACGTGTTCTGTAATAGCCGTAAAGCCGCAAACATCAACAAACATTACAGTGGCCTCCAGCAGCTCGTTTTTCATTAAGCTGCCCTCAAACTCCTTGTGCGCCATAAAGTTCAGCACATTTTCGTCCACATACATTTTAAGGATGTTGTTCTCTTTGATAGCCCTTAATGTATCCTGCAATTGCCTTACATAGGTTATTGTTTTTTGCATTGTAACATCCAGATCATCAAAATCAACCGGCTTCATTATAAAGTCGAAAGCTCCGCGGTTCATGGCGGTACGTATGTTCTGCATATCGCCGTAGGCAGATACCACCACCGCTTTAAGAGTAGGGTTGGCCTCGGGCAAATGGGTAAGCAGGGTAAGGCCATCCATTATCGGCATGTTTATGTCCGATAGTATAATATCCAGATCGGGGTGTTCCTTTATTCTTTCTAAAGCCTCTTCCCCGTTCTGCGCAAAAATAAACTCGTACTCGTTTTCCCTGATCTTACGGCGGAACTTTTGTTTTACCAGCACTTCCAGATCAGCTTCATCATCCACTACCAGTATCTTAGCCATTGTTCGCTATAATGTTTTAAGTTTCTCTTTTAACAAATTAAAATCAAGCGGCTTAGTTAAAAAATCATCTGCGCCTTTATCCATTGCCTGCTTATAGTTCTCTGCATCGCCATAGGCGGTTATCATCATTACCACAGGTGGCGGCGGGGTAGGAAAATCCTCGCGAATGTGCGTTAACAACTCTATCCCACTCATGCCCGGCATATTAATATCAGACAATATCAACACCACTTCCTGATGCTTTTCTTTCAAGTAATTCAGCGCTTCCTCGCCCGATTGGGCAAAATCAAACTCTACTTCATGGCTACGTATTTCTTTGCGAAATCGCTGTAAAAAAAGTGGCTGAACGTCTGCTTCGTCGTCCACAACTAATATTTTCATATGGTGTTTAAAGATAGATAATTCAATTTTATGATAAGTGAGTAAATAACAAATAGGGCAATATAGTTATGATAGCGGCAGGGTAATAATAAACGCTGTGCCTTCGCCTTCTTTGCTTTCAATATTAATATGGCCTTTATGGGCTTTAACAATAATGTCATAGCTAAGCGACAGTCCTAATCCGGTGCCTTCGCCGGCAGGTTTAGTCGTAAAGAAGGGCTGCATTATCTTGTCTTTAATAGCATCGGGGATACCGCTGCCGTTATCTCTTACAATAACTTCAACCTCTTTACCAATTACCTTGGTAGATACTTCTACCCGTGGTTTAAAATCGCCGCCTACTGTTTTTTGCTTTTGATGCACAGCATAAAAAGCGTTGGTGAACATATTTAGCAGCACACGGCCTACATCCTGCGGTACAATATTTATGAGTGGCAGGTTAGGATCCAAATTTGCTACCAGTTCCGCATTAAAAGATTTGTCTTTGGCGCGCAGGCCGTGATAAGCCAGCCTGAAGTATTCGTCGGCGATGGTGTTCAGGTTTGTAGGTTCTTTTATGTTACTGCTGGCACGGCTGTGTTGCAGCATACCTTTCACAATACCATCGGCACGTTTGCCGTGGTGGCGTATTTTCTCCAGGTTTTGTTTAATATCCGCAGCAATGGCATTGGCTTCCTCCATATCGCCTTTGGCCATCTCTTCTTCCATTTCCTCTATCAGCTCCATGCTCACTTCAGAGAAGTTGTTGACAAAGTTTAACGGGTTTTGTATTTCGTGGGCAATACCTGCGGTAAGTTCACCTAACGATGCCAGCTTTTCCTGCTGTATTAATTGTGCCTGGGTAGCCTGCAGTTCTTTAACCGTTTCCTGCAATTCGTTCTTTTGCTGGGTAATTTCGGCGGTGCGTGCGGCTACCATAGCCTCCAGTTCATCTTTACGCTCGTTAATGCGCCTTAACTCTTGCTGTTGCTTTTTTGAAGTAGATAAACGAAGAAATATCCAG
This sequence comes from Mucilaginibacter sp., assembly GCF_028288105.1. Lineage (GTDB taxonomy): Bacteria > Bacteroidota > Bacteroidia > Sphingobacteriales > Sphingobacteriaceae > Mucilaginibacter. Next base: position 17,657 of record NZ_JAQBOI010000129.1, read on the forward strand.
CTAAATGCCGCCAACTGCGCACATACAAAAAAGCTTTCCCACTTCTCATAAAAACTATCGAATGTAACGCCAACTATCCCACTAATTATACCCGCAGCAACCAGCGGATAATGTGCATTAAGCAGTACGGTAAACGACTTAAAATCCTCTTGCTTTTTTAAATACTCTATAAATAATAACAGATAAATACCTGCAACTATTAATACGCCATCATCACTCAGGCGTTCGTTAAAAATAATAAAGAGCAGTATAGGTACTCCCGCAGAAATTCTGAGTATCATCCGCCACTTTTGGTGTAGGGCGGTAAATTTAATTGCCCGGCTTATACGCAGGGCAAGCAAAAAAGCAGCTAAAAATGAAAAGAAATGCATAAATACGCTTCCGGTTTAAATTTAAGCCTAATGTAATTATTTAGGCTGATGAAATAACTATAGCTTAAAACTTCACAAAGTGTACTACCACCTGCAACACAATATTGCCATATACGCCCGCCAACACATCATCCATCATAACACCTGTGCCGCCCGGTAAAGCTTCCATACGGCGAATGCCAAGCGGTTTTACTATATCAAAAAAGCGGAATAGCACCAGGCCTATCAGCAGGTAATATAAATGCGCGGGGATAAACAGCATAGTTACCAGCATACCGGCAACTTCATCAATTACTACCCGGTAACTATCCTTACCCCAAATAGGTTCAACCTTATCGCCAACATAAATGCCTAACAAGGTAACTATTACCGTAACCCCAACTAAGTACCAGGGGTTTTGCAATGCAGGCTGCTGCCATAGTAGCCATATGAACGGACAGGTAACTATGGCTGCCAGTGTACCCCCACCCTTTACATACCCTATTCCGAATATTGATGCTATAAGTTTATTTATTTGCAGCATAGCTTAGCTTTTATCCAAAACATCCTCAGCGGCTTCTGCCACTTCGGGTTTCATCATATTCTTTTTAGGGAAATTGAAGAGGATTGATGTAAGCACCGGAAGGATGAATACCGCTACTGTAAATACCGATACCGCGATATCAGCGGTCTCGCCCTCCATGAATTTTGAAAACGGGGCTTCCGGGTAAAAGTGCACAAATAAGGATGCTGTTAATTTTATACCCAAAACACCTATTACCACAAAGGCTATCGTTTCCAGGAAAGTGAATTTTTCCATCA
>NZ_JAQBOI010000151.1 GCF_028288105.1 Mucilaginibacter sp.
GTTCCCCAGCCTACATTTACAACTAAAACGTCTTTCAAATTCCTCCCGGCACCAAACTTCAGTTCGGCTAAGGCAATTAAACTGGAGTCGTTGTCTATAAATACAGGCAGGTTAAGTTCTTGAGAAAGGTGCTTTGTGAGGTTAACTCCGGCCTTAGTTTTAAAAAAGCTGTGATTTACTCCCAACTCGGCATTAACAAAGCCCGGCATACCAATACCCATTCCCAAAATCTGGTCAAGAGGGATATCAGAACGGGATATGTAGTCTTTTAAAAACTCGCTGAACTCACTAATTAATGATGGAGAATCGACAAGGATGAGTTCCTTTTTCTCGGGCTCCATTTTAACATTATTCAGTAAATCGTAAATAACTACCTGGGTAACTATCTGATCTACAGCCACTGCAATAATATAACGTTGTTTTTGGCTATTTAACTGAAAAGCTACGCCACGCCTTCCCCCTGTAGAAGGGGCAAGGCCCTGTTCTAATACATACCCTTCTTCTATTAAATGATTAACCGTGTTGGTTATTAATGGCAAGCTCTTATGCGTAAGCTTACTTAATTCGGTAAGAGAAAGGCTTTTATTGTAATAAAATTGTTTGATAAGTTCTTTCCTTAACAAGTTATGCTTTTTTACAACAGTCATTTTTTAGTAATAGTTTATCAAACTTAAAATATTAATTTAATAAATCAAGATACTTTTTATTTTTTTTAAAAACTATTCAAATGTTTAATAAATTACTGTTTAGTTAACATTTATTATGGGTTGAAAAAAAGGGAAATTTTAGTGCTGTACTTCTATTTGAGGGATGGAATAGCGCAGCGAATTAGAAGGCAGCGTGATACGCCTTCAAGGGAAGTTATTACAACACTAAACAGAATTTAGCTGATTTAACAGCTCTTATTGCAAAACGGGCGTTTTGGTATCGGTTATGTTGTTATTATCTAATTGGTTATTAAATGGCGCAACATCCTGAATAGTACGTGAGGGGTATCGCTTGGTATCAAATTTGCCTGTCCAGTCGGCATTTTTGCTACCGCCTATTAGTATACCGGTATCACAATGTGCTATTTGATTGTTTTTAATTACACAATCGCTTGCGGCAATATAAAAGCCAGTATCAATTTTACCTTTTGCCATACCATACATTAACCTTATAGCAATAGGCAGATCTTTTAGCGTGTTATTGGTAATAGTATGGCCGGTGCCGTTAACCCGGATACCGCCTGTGCCGCCCGCAAATGTATTGCTATCAATAAGGCATTCGTGCCCGCCGCGCAGTACCAGTTCACCATGGCAATTCTCAAAGTAGTTATTAATATATCGGTTACCCGACGATTTATTGCTGATCACTTCCGGCTCGCCATTGCAATGTATAAAGCGGTTATCACGCACGGTTGCATAAGAATACCGGTTACCTAATAGTATAGGGTCCTGCCCTATTTGTACACACTCGCCGCCGTTGTTGCCTTTCCAGATTACGCTATCCTTATTCATAAATACGTTATGATCTATTAAGGTATATAAGGATACATCATTAGCCGCCACCCTTACCTGCACCTCCTGGTTATTAACGTTGCCGGTAAATTGGCAATGATCTACCCGGTTATGCTCGCTCTGCCCGGATACAACTACAATGGGCATAAACTGCGCGTCAACGGTATTTTTGGTAAAAATGCAATCTGTTATACGGCAATATTTAGCCGCATTCATCTGAATTAAAACCACATCAGCACCCTTGGTTTTTAATAATTGGCAATCCTCAAACTTTAGTCCTTTTATCTGGATGTAAGTCCCCGTTATTTGAAAGACCGCTTGGCGTACCTCTCCCGAGAATATAACCTTACCCAGACTCTCTGCCCGGATAATAATAGGTTTATCAAGCGTTCCACTGCTATTAATAACCGTAGCCCAACTGCTATAACTACCATTAGCAATTACTATTTCATCGCCGGCTAAAACACTAACAGCAACTTTATTAAACTCTTCAGCGGTTTTCACCTTGTATATTTTGCCAAAGCTTAATTGAAAAATGCACAGGCAGCCAATTGTAAATAATATATTTTTCATAGATCCATTTATAGTTTTAAAAAGCCGGTCGGTAATCCCGGTGATAACACCCCGATTATTGAACTGCCTGCGTTTAGTTTTACGCTGATGATAGCCCTGCCATTATAAGCCTGTATTTTGCGCGAGCCTTTTGAGGTGCCCAGATCATCGATCAAAGTTCCGATTCCTGTTAAGGAAAAGTTTATCCAGTTAGTGGCATCAAGACAAGGCACACTATTTTTGTCATACAGGGTTGCCTGTACAGTGGCAATACCATCTTTATCTCTTAATTTAGTGAGCTGCACTTTTGCAGGCTTGCCCCATTTTTCGGTTTGATATGACTGGCTTATAGTATCGGTTATTATTGTTTTGCCTTTGTAAGCCACAACCTTAATATGATTTACTCCCTTGTTATAAATCACCATCCAGCGCAAACCGGCAGCCGGGAAATTCTGCGGATCGCGGGTTTTTATACCCTGACTTTTGCCGTTCACAAACAACTCTGCCTTATCGGCATTAGAGTAAACTTTTACCATTTTTTCTTCACCCGCATCGCCCCATCTTACCGGCCAGCTATGCCCGTAGATATGCGCCATTAAGGTGTTAGACCAGTAGGATTGCACTACGTAATATGATTCCTTCTTTGTAAAATCGCGTTCTACCACACCCTTTTGATTTACATAAGGCACGGGGTTATCCGGGCGAATAGGGGTCGAAAAATCTTTAAACGTCCAAAATGCCGAACCTGTTAACCAGGGCATTGTTTCCTGCTCTTTCAGGTGCCAGTCGAACAAGTTACAGATATAGGTTTCGCTCCAGTCGCTATTATCGGCAATTTTAGTGATGCCACCGAACAGGCTCGAATCAACTTTTCCCGAAATACCTTTGCCATTTATGACCCTGGCCAGCGCCTTATCGGGCTCTTCAGAATGCCTGTTGGCATGGCTATCCCCACCCCATTCGGCATGTATAAAGTGCGGCACCTTCTTAAACTCCTCCTCAGTAAACTTTTTATAATCAGGATAAAAACCTTTGTACCAGCCCGCCCAGATACTTGGTGAATATATATCTGGGATATCTTTGCAAAAATCACAACGGCGAATGGTTGTTTTACGGGATGGATCGAGCTGATGAGCAAGGTTATTCTGTTCGCTCATAAAATTGCGGATCTTCTGCTTATCGAATTCAGGAAAATCGCCCGGCCAATCATTCTCATTCCCCAATCCCCACAATATTATAGAGGGGTGATTATAATGCTGTTGAATCATATTGGTCAGCATACTTTTTGCCTTCGCTTTGTAGGCATCGCCACCCAGGCCTCCCCGGCACCAGGGTTCTTCTTCCCAAACCAAAATACCCAGGCTATCGCATAAATTTAAAATAGTGGTTGATTGCTGATAATGACCCAAACGGATAAAGTTCGCGCCCATATCTTTTATCAACTGCATTTCCTGATGCATCATGCTATCTGTTAAGGCAGCGGCTACACCTGCATGGTCTTCATGTCGATGAGTGCCTTTCAATAACAATCGTTTACCGTTCAAATAGAACGGCCCGTTATCTTCAAACAAAAAACTGCGGAAACCAACCTTTTCTACCAACTTACTGGTTTCAATGCCGGTTTTGCAAGTTACTTCAATAGTGTATAAATAAGGGGCGTAGGTTGTCCACAAATGGGGTTTGCTGATATTTATTTTACCGGGAGATATGTCTGCCGCTAAGTTATCTGTGCTGTAATTTTCTTTTGCTATCACCTTGCCTTCGGCATCCTTAATAATTAATTCGCCGCTTACGCTTTTTGAGTTGGTTGGGTTATAGAAAGTTATTTTGGGGTCTATCCATCCTTTTGTTAAGCTGTTATCCAGTTGAGCATTGGCATATAGTTTATCAATACTGATAACAGGTTGATAAACCAAATTTACATTGCGGTACAATCCTCCATATACATTAAAATCAGACAATTGCGATGGGATAGATTCCAGATCCCTTGTATTATCGCAACGTATTTCCAGCGGGATCTTCCCTTTAAACTGTTTGGTAAAGGTGCTTGTCTTTTTAAATTGGGCAACGGCCTCAGTTATATCTACCGTCCATTCATCGTAGCCGCCATTGTGCGAGCCAACCAATTTATCATAGATGTAAATATTAGTTTTTTGTCCGGCTCCTTCAAAATGCAATAGCGTACGGCCGCTTGCATAAGGGTTGTTAACGGATATTTGTGTGCGATACCATCCTGGTCCCTGGTAATAATTCATATCAGGGTCTACGGCATCCCTATCATTAAAACAATGCGGAACATTTACCTTACTCCAAACCGGGTATGCCTCGGGCTTGCCCGCACCAACCGGCCTTATGGCCTCCCATACACCGCCCAGGTCTTGCTTTATAAATTCCCAGTTATTGGTTAAGCGTTGCTTTTGCTGAGCTAAGCCGGTATTACACCAACCTATCAACATAAATAAAACAAATATTTTTTGACAATTACACTTCATTACACCTAAATATTCTTGTTAACACAGCTGCTCATACTAAATAAAACCAGGCCCATAATTGCAGGACCTGGTTTACTCAAACTAATTATATTAACCATTTACTCACAGTTTCGGGGACCACTTTAACAAAACCCCGTAACTGAAAGCTGAACGTTAATTGGTCACTTTATCTAACGGAGGGATATTAGTTTCGGACCCCGAGTAGCCCTTGTTTTGATTTATATGCCCTTTAATATTCAAATCGATATCACCTTGTGGTATAGGCCACAATACGTGATACGGTGAAATAGTATAATGGTTACCCGAGTTGGTAACAACTGCCGGGTTTTTATAAAAATCATTTTTCTCCATTATCCTATCGTAAAAGAAATTGTTGGTAGAGAACGTTCCCACATTATAAGTTTTACCATTATAAGCAGCCTTGCCTGTTTGTGCGAAAATATAGGCCATACGGGTAAGCTCTGTTTTACGTGGCTCTTCCCAATAAAGCTCTC